>CAZIQM010000001.1:0-79168 GCA_964541635.1 uncultured Candidatus Peribacteria bacterium
ACCCGTATACCACATTAGCAGTGTGGTGCTTTCGGCCACTCAGCCACCTCTCCGCGCTGGGCCGGCGGGAGTATAGGCGACGGCACCCGCGAGGGAAACATGGTTCTCGCGGCCCGGATGTGGTGGAATGGGGCCATGACGGCACTCTCTTCCGCGAAAGCGTTCCTGGCTTCCCAACCCTTCTGCGTCGTGTCGACCGTCGGCGACGGCGGCGCGCCCGAATCGGCCCTCGTCGCGTTTTCCGAATCCGACGGGCTGGAGATCGCTTTCGGGACGTTCGTGGATTCCCGGAAATTCCGGAACATCGGGCGCGATCCCCGGGTATCGATCGTCGTGAGCGGCGACGACAAGACGGTGCAGCTCGAAGGCACGGCGCGGGTTGCCGCGGGGGACGAAGCGGAACGCGTCCGTGCCCAACACCTGGCGAAAAACCCTTCCGCGAAAAAGTACGCCTACGATTCGCGCGAATCGTTCGTGATCGTGGCGCCGCGCTGGCTGCGGTACACGGATTTCACCACGGACCCCGACACGGTGGAGGAACTACGCTTCTGACGCCGACGCGGAGCGCCGGTACGCGCACCACGCGCAGTCGTTCGTCGAGGGCGGCGGCACGTCGCTTTCCAGGCACTCGCGGACGGCCGGGAGGGTGTCGTCGATCCAACCCGTGTCCAACCGGTGCTCGGCGACCGACAGCGCGAAGCGCAGGGCCCCGTCGAGCGCGTTCCTGTCGCGATCGGCGTTCGCGAAGACGATGAATCCCGTCGGCGCGACCGGAAACCCGTTTTTCGCGAGGAGCCACCCGTACACGTCGAGTTGGCGCTTGTAGCCGTCGCGCTGGTCCAGCCGGGGCACGCCGGCGACGCTCGTGCCTTTGTAGTCGACCGGATGGAGCGCTCCCCCGTCGTCCTGCCACACGTCGTCGACGATGCCGAAGAGTTCGATCTTCGACGGATGCGCGAAGCGGATGCCCTTCGGCGTGTCGCGCCAGGTGGCGAGCTGCGGATGCTGGAACGGGACCGCGTCCACGCCGTGCCTCTCCATGACCGGGTGGGGTTTTTTATCGATGCGGCACGCGTCGAATTCCTTCTTCATCAGGTGGTCGACCGCGAGGTTCAGTGAGTAGTAGGCCTCGTCCGGACGGCACACGCCTTTCCGGCGATCGAGCCAAAAGCACCGCGGACACTCGAGGAAGAGCTCCAGTTTGCTGCGGCTGACCGCGAAGGGCTCGCCGTCCGACGGATCGAAGAGGGCACGTGCCATCGCATGCATGGTACACTGCGGGCATGAAGAAGACCGTGGTCGCCGTCGATTTGGGCGGTACGAAAGCCGACGTGGCCCGCGTGGACGCGGAAACCTGGACCGTCCTCTCGAAGGAGCGCATCCCGACGCGCGCGCGGGAAGGATTCCCGACGGTGCTCGAAGACGTCGCGGCGGCCATCGGACGCCAACGCGACGAGTCTACCGTGGCGGTGGGCATCGGCGTGCCGGGGCTCGTCACCAAGGGCGTGGTCCTCGCGTCGCCGAACATCGCGCAGTCGACCAACGTGAAGGTGAAGGAAACCCTCGAGAACCTCACGAAACTCCCCGTGAGCGTCGGGAACGACGCGAACTGCTTCGCGCTGGCCGAAGCACGGATGGGCGCGGGCAAGGGCAAGAGCGTCGTCGCCGGCATCACGTTCGGCACGGGCGTCGGCGGCGGCATCGTCCTCGACGGGAAAATCTTCGAAGGCGCCCACGGCTACGCTGCGGAATTCGGCCACATGCTCATGCAACCGGGAAAGCCGCCGTACCCGACCGACGACACGCGCGGCGAAGTCGAGCAGTTCCTTTCCGGAACCGCGATGGGCAAGCGCTGCGAGGCGGCGCAATCGCCGGAAGATTACCTCGACGGCGCGGCATGCTCGTTCATGCAGCCGGACATCTACCGCGAGGTCGCGTGGCTGTGCACGAACCTCCTCTACGTGCTCGATCCCGACGTGATCATCTTCGGCGGATCCGCGGGGCACTCGCTCGCGAAACACGTCGACGCCATCGAAACGGAATTGAAGAAGTGGCTCATGCCGGGAACGCCCTTGCCGACGATCGTCGCCGCCACCACGAAAGACGCCGGCATCCTCGGCGCCGCCCTGCTCTGCGCCTGACGGTCACTCGTGCGGATGCTCCTGTCGCGCCTGCGACAACTCCTGGAGCTTGTTCACCGGGGTGAGGAACAACCATTTGTCTCCCTCCTCCAATTTCTCGACGACGTCCGCGAGGCCCGCGCGGACGAGTTCGCGGTACAGCACCACGCTCAGCCCGTTCCTCGTTTCGGTGGCGAGGCCCGGGATGGTGGCTTCGAAGGAGACGCGCTGCTCGTCGGGCAGCGTCTGCGCGAAATTCTCGAGCGTTTGGACCAGGTACATAGCGTCCGAGTGTATCAGGCTTTCCACTCCGTGTGGAACGAGCCTTCCTTGTCGAGGCGTTCGTAGCCGTGCGCCCCGAAGAGGTCGCGCTGCGCCGCGATCAGGTTCTGCGGCAAACGGGCCGTGCGGTACGAATCGTAGTACGAAAGGGACGCGGACATCGCGGGCAACGGCACGGCGTGGAGCGCGCCGAGGGCCACGATGTGGCGCCAGCGGAGTTGCCCTTCTTTGTCGAAACGGTCGCGGATGCCTTCCGCCGCCTCCTTCTTGCCCGAGAACACGGCTTGGTACTGCGGCAGCAACGCGCTGCGAATGATGCATCCGCCGCGCCAAATGCGACAGATCTCGGCCATGTCGAGTTTCCACCCCTCGGCTTCGGACGCAGCCGCGATGAGCTGGAAGCCCTGGGCGTAGGCGTTGATGACGGAGAGTTCCAGCGCGGTGCGCACGCCGAGCGTGAATTCTTCCAAGCGGTACGATTCGTCGCCGAAGAGGTCGTCTTTCGCCGCCTGGTTCACGCGGAACTCCTTGCTGCCGGAGACGATGCGCGCGTCCACCGCCGCCGTGATGGCCGGCACCGACACCGCGTACTCGAACGCCGCTTCGACGGTCCATTTGCCGGTCCCTTTTTGACCGGAGATGTCCTTGATGACGTCGACGAGGTACTCGCCCGTTTCGGGATCCTTCTCGCGCAGGGCGCGCACGGTGATCTCGGTGAGGAACGACGACAGGTTCCCTTCGGCGTTCCATTCGGCGAAGAGATCCGCCATCTGCTCGTTCCCGATTTTCCCGACAAACGAGAGCAAGTGGTAGGCCTCCGCGATGAGCTGCATCACGGCGTACTCGATGCCGTTGTGGACCATCTTCACGAAGTGGCCCGCTCCGTCGGGACCGACGTGCGTGACGCAGGTGCCGCCCGCGCCGTCCGTCGCCGCCATTTTCGTCAGCAGCGGCAGCAGGTGCTCGAGGGCTTTCTTGTCGCCGCCCGGCATCATGCTCGGGCCCTTGAGGGCCCCTTCCTCGCCGCCGGACACGCCCATGCCCACGAACCGCAGGCCTTTGGCCGCCAATGCTTTTTCACGGCGCTGCGTGTGGCGGTAGTGGCTGTTGCCGCCGTCGATGACGATGTCGTTCTTCTTTAGGAGAGGAACGAGTTCGTCGATGACCGCGTCCACGCCGTCGGCTTTCACCATGAGCAAAACGGAGCGCGTGCCTTTGAACGCTTTCGTGAACTCCTCGAGGGTCTTCATGGGCACGAACTTCCCCTCCGCGCCGTGCTGTTGCATGAAAATGTCCGTCCGCTGCGGCGTGCGGTTGAAGAGAATGACTTCAGCGCCGTTCCTGGCGGCGTTGCGGGCGAGGTTCGCGCCCATCGTCGAAAGGCCGATGACACCGATCTGCATAGGCCTCCAGCCTACCACGAAGCATCAAGCCGCGCCCGCGGCTTTCACCGCTTCCCAGTCGTCCTGGAATTTCTTGAGGCCGACGTCGGTGAGTTCGTGCTTCGGCAACTCGAGCGCGACTTTGTGCGGGATCGTCGCGATGTGCGCGCCCATGAGGAGCGAGCGGTGGACGTGCGCGACGGTACGGACCGACGCGACGAGGACCTCGGTCGCGAAACCGTAGTTCTTGAACGCGGTCAGGATGTCTTCCACGAGCTTCATGCCGTCTTCGCCCTTGTCGTCGAGGCGTCCGACGAACGGGCTGACGATCGTCGCGCCGTTCTTCGCGGCGAGCACGGCCTGTTCCACCGAGAACACGAGCGTGACGTTCGTTTTGATCTTCTTGCCCGACAAATGTTTGAGCACCTTCAGCCCGTCGACCGTCATCGGCACTTTCACCACGACGTGCTTGTGCCACGACGCGTACTCCTCGCCCTGCTTGATCATCTCCTCGACCGTCGTGCCCGTGACCTGCGCGGAGACGCACGGCACCAGCTCGCACATCTTGATGACGACGTCCTTGAACTGCTTCCCTTCCTTCGCAACTAAGCTCGGGTTGGTGGTGACGCCGTCGAGGATGCCCCACGAGGCGATTTCGGCGACTTGTTCGACGTTGGCTGTATCAAGGAAGAGCTTCATAGTGGGTCGATCGTAGACCCGCCGCGCCGCCGCATCAACGCAGTCGACTTGCCACGGAACCAAGCGGAAAGAACCGATCTGCGCGTCCGTCTCCCCTGCTATACTCGCCTCCCATGAAGATGACCCTCAGCTTCTTTAGCTCGGCAGCCGTCCTCGCTGCGTTAACGCTTTCCGCGAAGGCCCTCCTGCGCGACGACACGGTCGTGTTCGCTCCTCCTGCCCAACAGCATTCGTCCGCCAGCAGCGTCGTCACGAGCGAGCCGATGGCGCCGCCCGCGGCCAGTTCGAAAGCCAGCAGCGTGCGCATCACGATGCCCTTCACGTCGCAGGCGCCGTTCGCCAACTGGGACGCGATGCACGAGGAAACCTGCGAGGAAGCGAGCCTCGTGCTCGTGAAAACGTTCCTCGACGGGAAATCGACGATCACGGAACAGGAAATGGAAAACGAGCTGCAGATGTTGGTGCAATGGCAGACGCAGAACGGCTACGGCCAAGACGTCACGATGGACGAACTCGGCAAGACCGCCGCGGGCGCCTACGGCCTGCGCTACAAGGTGATCGACGCGACGCGCGAATCGATCGAGCGGGAACTCGCGGCCGGAAACCCCGTGATCATGCCGGCTGCCGGACGCGAACTCGGCAACCCCTACTTCAGCGGCGAAGGCCCCTGGTACCACGTGCTCGTCATCAGCGGGTACGATTCTTCTTCCTACTACACGCAGGACGTGGGCACGAAGCGCGGCGCCAACTACCGGTACGACAAAGACACGCTCCTCGCCGCGCTCCACGACTGGACAGGAGTGAAGGAAGAGACAAACACCGGTCCGAAACGCGTGCTCGTGGTCACGAAGTAGGCATCACGGGATGCTGCGGCGCGCCTGCTCCAATTCGCGCTGCTGCTTGCGCAGGTCTTCCTGCGCCTTCCGCATTTCCTCCTGCTTCAAGCGCACCTCCGCCTCGCTCGCCTGCCTCTCGAGCTCCTTCGCGTGCGCGAGCTTCACCATGGCGTCCTTGGCCTGGCGTTCGGCTTCGACGTGCTTGGATTTCACTTCTTGGGGAGTCGTCATAGGAAAAGGGGGGAAACCGGAAGGGTAGACGGTCGAAGCGGCGGATCCTGTCGCGTTATCCGGCAGACGCATTCGCCGCGATGACGCGGTGGCGGGCCGGTGGTAGGCTGCCGTGCATGACGAACCGCCCCTCCATCACCGCGCTCCAAGGAGCCCACGACGTCCCCGCTTCGCTGAAGCGCATCGCGGGCACGCTCGAACACGGGAAACGGTTGTGGATCGGGCCGAAAGAAGCGGCGAAGCTGTCTGATGACCAAGCGAAGGCATACGGAGCAGCGCATCAGATCATGTGCCACCTGTGCGCCCGCGCACCGACGGCGCATAGTTCGGGCCATCCTGGCGGACCATTATCGTCATTCACCTTCGCGTACTTCCTCGCGGCGCGGCGCGACCCCTCGACGGACCAGCCGCTGCGCTACTCCGCCGGCCACTTGAGCCTGCTCGCGTACGGGCTCCAGTGGATGTTCGGCAGGGGCAACGGCGACGAACGCCTCTCCTCGCCCGAGAAGATCATCGAAACGTTCCGCATCCCCTCGGGCCTTCCCGGCCACGTGGAAGCCGGCATCGGCGACATCCCCTTCGGCACGGGCCCGCTCGGCAAAGGCGTGAGCCACGGCCTCGGCACGGCGTTCGGCCTCAAGTACGCGAAAAAGCCGGGCATGGTCGACGTGCTCCTCGCCGACGGCGACAGCCAGGAAGGCCAGGTGCTCGAAGCGTTCCGTTTGGCCTCACACCTGCAACTCGACAACCTCGTGGTGCACGGCGACTGGAACGATATCCAGCTCAGCGACATGCCCAGCAAATCGTTCGCGACGGACATGGCGGGCATCGCCGAGGCGTGCGGATGGAACGTGATCGAAGTGCAGGACGGCAACGATCCCGCGCAGGTGGTCGCCGCGCAGGACGCGGCCGACGCGTTGAAGGACTCGAAGCGCCCGACGTTCGTCTGTTACTACACGACGATGGGCCACGGCATTTCGTTCATGGAGGAAGGAAGCAACACCGGCGCGAAGAACTACCACGGCTCGCCGCTCTCGAAGGAAGAATCGGAAAAGGCGGTGTCGATGCTGCGCCCCCTCGACGAACTGAAAGCGGCGTACGAACCGTTCCGCCAAGCGGAGCTGAAGCGCGTCGTCGCGAAGCCGCAGGTGGAAACCGACATCCCCCTCTCGTTCGCGCCCGCCAAAGGCTACGTGCGCGCCGTGACGAAAGAGAAGGGCGCGGCCCGGAAGGACTTCGGCGCGACGCACCTCAAGAACCTCATGAAGGGCGACGACCGCATCGTTGTCCTGCACGCGGACCTCGGCGCCTCGGGCGGCTTCGACAAACTCGCGAAGGAATTCCCGACGCGCGTCTTCAACGTCGGCGTGGCGGAAGGGAACATGTACATGATGGCCGCGGGCATGCGCCAAGCGGGCCTGCTCCCGATCACCTACACCTTCGCCGCCTTCGGCACGAACGAAGCCCGCGCGTCGGCCCGCCTCATCGACATCAACGGGGGCCACACGCGCTGCGGCGTGATCCACGATTGCACGCACGCGGGCGTGTCCGTGGGCGAAGACGGCGAAACGCACCAGGAACAGAACTACCTGAACGTTCCCTACCGCCACACGCGGGTATGGATGCCCGGCGACAGCAACCAAGCGGCCGCCATGGCGGAGAAGGCGCTCGAGATCATCGCCGAGGGCCACGAGAGCGTGTACGTGTTCTCGTCGCGCATGGACCACCCGCAGCTCCTCACGCCCGGCGGCGAACCGATCTACGGCAACGACTACGTCTTCGACGGCAAGGCGGACCTCATCCGCGGCAAAGCCGACCGCAGCGACCGGCTCACGATCCTCGCGACGGGCATCGCCATCCACGCGGCGGTCGAAGCGGCGGAGCGCTACATGGCCGAAAACACGGACGTCTCCATCCGCGTGATCAACGTCGGCTGCCTGCGTCCGCTCGACGCGGCGACGGTCATCGCGGCCGCGCTCGAGACCACGCACCTCATCGTCGTCGAGGACCACAACATCGAAGGCGGCCTCGCCACGCAGGTCGCGGACCTCATCGCCGACTTCCAACTCCCCTGCTCTCTGAGGCGCCTCGGCCTCACGCAATTCTATCCGTCGGGGAAAGCCGAAGACCTCCTCTTCTTCGCGGGGCTCGACGTCGACTCGATCCAAAACGCGATCGAAGAAGAAATCCGCACCGAGGTCATGGGCGGCGAAGACGCGCTCGTCACGTGCGTGTTCGGCATGTTGCACCACCTGCACGTCAGCCGTTTCCGCGAACGCACGGAGCCGTTCATCGAACGCCTGAAGTCGGAACCCGGCTACCTCGAAGAGCTCCGCGCCGTGTGGGCCGAACGCACCGTCCCGGCCGAAAAACTCCCGAGCAACGACGAGCTGCGCAAGCGCCTCACGCAGGAAATCCAGTTCGGATCGGACGACGACGAGTGATCACGCCGGCATCTTCTTGATACCCCATAGTCCCGCCGCGAGCAGGACGACGATCACGATCTTCGCCATGACGTGCCCGTGCGGATCAAGAACCTGCAGGGTCAGCGGCGTGTACCGTGCCGTCAGGACGTGCGCGAGGAAGCTCGCGGGCAACGCCAGGAAATACCAGTTTCGCACCGGCACGCGCACGCCGCGGCGTGCGCAGAGCTTCGTCAGCCACGGCGCCAGGAACAGCAACGCGACGACCGTCAAAACGGAATCGAACACGCTGTAATCGCCGAGGCGCCACTGCCGCAGGTACTCCAAAATATGCATGACCGCAGCATAGCCTCATTACCCGCCGTTCTTCAGCATCTCGCCGGGTTTTTCACGGTTTCCCCGCGAACGTGTGGCGGAGGGAGTGGGATTCGAACCCACGAAGCCTTGCGGCTTACCTGATTTCAAGTCAGGCGCGATCGACCACTCTGCCATCCCTCCGCAAGCAGTATAGCGCTTGCACACGCCAAGCGGGAAAGAGTGGACAACTCCGTTCGTCCGCCGTTGTAGCTCCCGTGGCCGGGGGTATACTCAGGTCCCCTTTTTCCCACCCCCATGAAGAAATACATCGTCGTTTCGCTCCTCCTGCTGCCGCTCGCGGCCTGTTCATGGGGCACGACCGATACGCCCGCACCCGACGACGGCACCACGGTCGTCACCGAACGGCCCGAAACGAAGAACGTCATTTACCGCGGCCACCTGCTCCCCCTCGGCGCGAGCATCTACATGGAAGGATCGCACCGCCTGGAGTTGGAAGACGGCCGTTTCGTCCTCCTGGAAAGCGACGGCCTGCTTCTCGACGAATACGTCAACAAGGACGTCGAAGTCTTCGGCAGCACCCGCGCGACGATCGAAGGCAGCGCCATCATCATGCGCGTCGAACGGATCGCCGAACTCTCCGAAAGCAGCGCCCCCGCGATCGAATCCTCCAGCTCTTCGTCCGCGGCGGTTTCGTCGTCGCCCGTCGCCGTGAGCAGCGCCGCGCCGGTCGTCCCGGCCGCGAGCAGCGCCAAACCGGTCGCCGCGTCGTCGGCGGCGCCGGTCGCCTCCAGCAAAGCGCCGGTCGCGGTGGTGTCGTCCGCGCCCGCGGCGGTCGCCTCCTCGTCCGTCTCGTCGGTCGACGCGGCGTTCGAAGCGCGCGTGACGGCCATGGCGAAAGCGAAAATGGACGCCGCGAACTGGAGCCAGCAGTACTGCGCCCCCTCGAACCTGGCGTTCTGCTTCCCGGTGCACAAAAACTGGTGGTACACGTCGTTCGGCGCGACCTCGAGCAGCCTCTGGCACGTCGAAATGTCTTCCGAGGAACTCGTGGCGCTCGGCGACGGCCCGATCGCGGTCGTGCTCGTCTCCGGCAACGCGTCCGTGCCGGACGGGACGGTGTCGACCGCGAACGGCGTGGCGCTCGGCGTCCGCGCGTGGACGAACAACCGCCACATCGAGATCCGCGGCCCCGCGGCGTTGTCCCAGGCGGTCGCGTACATCACGGCCGAATTGAAACCCGCGCCGACCGCGGTCTCGTCCGCGTCCGCGCAGTGATACACTGATCGCATGCCGACCTTCACCTACATCGCGAAGCGGGCCGACGGCGCGGAAACGCGCGGCAAGATCGACGCCGTGTCCATCGACGCGGCGCGCGAAGAACTGCGAAAGCAGGGCTTGATGGTCGAGGACCTCCGCGAGCAACAGCCGCAGCGCCAGCAGCAACAGCCTGCGCGCCCCGCGCAGCAGCCGAAGCCGCAACAGCCCCAACAGCAGAAACCCGCGAACCAGCAGCAAAAACCCCCGCAGCAGAAACCCCAGGTCCCCAAGCCCACGGTCCAACAACCCCCGAAGCCGATCATCCAGGCCTCGCCCGCGCCGAAAGCCTCGAAACCCGAACCGCTCCCGTGGAGCGGGGCGAACAACGGCGCGGCGCCGAAGCTCCCGGACGAAACGATGTACGCGCCGATGCACGAAACGCTCCGCATTTTCGCGGGGTGGCTCCTCGCGTGGTACGGCCTCATCTACGCCCTCGGGTTCCTCGAACAGACGGGCAAGCTCTCGCCGATCCCCTTCATCCACGAACTCTTCGCGTCGCGCCTCGTGCTGCAATTCACCTTCGGCACGTTCCTGGTGCTCGCGCTCTCGAACGTGCACCGCTGGCTCGGCCGCGGTCCGTTCGTCGGCTTCGCGCTCAGCCTCGCCTACCTCGGCGCACTGGCGGGATTCGTCATCTACGGCTGATCAGAGTCCGAGCTGCTTGCGGATTTCGTCCGCCTGCGCCTGGTCGTCCTGTTTCACCGACTGCTGGTGCGTGACGCCCTGGAGGTCTGCCCAGTCCTGCGCGTGGCGCTGTTCGAGCTTCATGAGCTGGAGCAAGTGCTTCGGCGAAAGCTCGGTGAACTTGCGGCGCTCCTCCTCGAGGATGTTCTGCAGTTCGTCGACCTGGTATTGCGAGAGCTTGGGGATGGCCTGGATGATGCGCCACTTCTCGTCGCGCGTGAGCGAAATCGATCCGCGGAGCAGCGTCAGGAATTTCTGCTCGTCGAAGGCGGTGCCCGTGTGCGCGGGAACGACGATGCTGTCGTTGCTCATTTGCATCGTGATCGAACCGAAACGGTAATCGCCGACTTCGCCGAGGACGCGGATGTCTTCGTCGTCGTAACCCATCTCCTTCGTGGCGACGGTGCCCGGCGGGGGCGGCGGCGGTCCCATGTCCTGCGGCGGCGCGGCGCCGTCGTCGCCTTGGCCTCCCGCCTGTTGGGCGGGCGGGGGCGGGGGCGTGCCGAATACCTGGGTCGGATCGAGTCCGTCCTGGGGAACCGGATCGCCGGGGCGCGGGGGGTTCTGCTGGTCGTCTGCCATACGGTGCCAGTCTACGCCAAAAGGCCCCTCTGACAATCGGAAACGGCTCAAGCGGACCGCTCCCCCTCGACGCCGATCAGCTTCTCGGCGGTGCGCCGCACGCGCAGGATGAACGCCGGATCGAAGAGCTGAGGGAAGCGCATGTCCGGCAGGCCGCTCTGGCGCAAACCGAACAGCTCGCCGGGACCGCGCAGTTGCAGGTCGATCTCCGCGAGGTGGAATCCGGAGTGGTGTTCTTCCATCGCCTTCAGGCGGGGCGAACGCGCCTGTTCGGGCGTGGTGGTGAAGAGGAAGCAGTGGCTCTGGTGGTCGCCGCGCCCGACGCGCCCGCGGAACTGGTGAAGCTGCGAGAGGCCGAACCGCTCGGCTCCTTCGATGACGATGATGGTCGCGTTCGGCACGTCGATGCCGACTTCGATGACCGACGTCGACACCAGGATGTCGCTCTCCTTCGCCTTGAACGCCTTCATGATCACGTCCTTCTCGTCGCCCGGCATGCGCCCGTGCAGCAGCGCGATGCGCCGGTGCGGGAACGCCTCGGCGAGGCGCGCGTGCTCCTGCTGGACGTTCTTCACCTCGCGGATATCCTCCGCTTCCGACTCGGCGATGAGCGGGCAGATGACGAACACTTGGCGGCCACCGTCGATTTCCTTGTCGATGAACAGCTCGATCGTCCGCCTGTCCTTGGGCGACACCACCTTGGTGTGGATGTCCTTGCGGTTCTTCGGCTTCGTCTGGAGCACGGACAGGTCGTGGTCGCCGTACGCCGTGAGCGCGAGCGTCCGCGGGATCGGCGTGGCGGTCATCGAGAGGAAATGCGGCGAACCTTTGTCCTTCAGCCGCGCGCGTTGCGCGACGCCGAACCGGTGCTGCTCGTCGACCACCACGAGGAGCAAGTTGGAAAAACGCACGGAATCTTCGATGAGCGCGTGCGTGCCGATGACGACGTCGATCGTTCCGGCGGCGAGCGATTGGCGCACCGCGTCCTTCTCGCCCGCCGTCATGGAACCCGTGAGGAGCTGGACGTTGGGCAACCGCCGCGAGCGGCCGTCCGCGGCGACGGCGTTGTGCCACGTGAGGAGCAATTTCGAGATCGAGAGCACGTGCTGCCTGGCCAAGACCTCCGTCGGGACCATGAGCGCAACCTGGCCGCCGTGCGCGATGGCGTTCGCCATCACCGCCACGGCCACGAGCGTTTTGCCCGAGCCGACGTCGCCTTCGAGCAGGCGCGACATCGGGCGGTCCTTCTCCATGTCTTTCAATATTTCGTAGATCGCGATCTTCTGGTCGTCCGTGGGCGTGAACTGCAGCGACGAGAAGAAACTCTTGATGAGCTCCGGGTCCATCGGCGTCTTCAAACGGTCCTGCGCCGCGGACTGCCACGCTTTGCGGCGCTCGAGGGCGTCTTGCTGCACGCCGAGCATTTCCTCGAACGCCATGCGTTCGCGCGCCCGTTCCACCGCGGCGGGATCGTCGGGAAAATGCAGCGCCTCGAAGGTCTCGCTCCTGCTGAGGAGGTTTTCCTCCTTCAGCACGGCTTCCGGCAGCGTTTCGGGTATGTCCGTGATGGCGGGGCGGACGAGCGTCATTTTCTCGCGCAGCCACTTCGTGTTGATGATGTCGTGCTGCGGGTAGATCGGCACGAGCCTCCCGGCGTGGACGAGGGGCTTGCTTCCCGCGACCTCGAACTGCGGGCTCGACATCTGCAACCGGACGCCCACCTCCTTCAACTTCCCCGTGAGCACGACTTCGCTGCCGTCCGGCAGCATGCGTTTCACGTGCGGCTGGTTGAACCACGTGACCTCGCACGTATCGCCGGCCGTGTCGGTGAAGGTCGTCTTCAGCAAATTCTTGCCGCCGCGCAGCCGCGTGAACTTCAATTCGGCGATGGTGCCGCGCACCGTGACCTTCTCGCCGATGGCGCACTGCGCGAGCGTGCGGACCTGGCTCAGGTCTTCGTGTCCGCGCGGCAGGTACTTCAACAAATCGAGCACCGTGCGGATGCCCATGCCTTCGAGCGCGTCGATATGGGCCTGCGTGGTGCGCAGGAGCGCCGACGTGAGACGGCTCGATCCTTTCACGGCCCGATTATACCGTCAGAGGCGGCCCAGCACCGACTGCAAAAACTCCTGGTCTTTGGGCACGCTAAGCAGGTTCAGGGCATCGGCCGGTTTCACCCACCGCGCCTCGCGGATCCTGGCGTCCGCCGGGAAGAGATCTGTCTCGGTCGTCGTGAAGAGCATCACCGTGATGCGCTTGAGCTGCGTTTTGTCCTCGCGCCCCTGTTCGTCGATCGTGTACTTCGTGTAGCTGCCGAGCGTCTCGACCTCCGTGAGCTGGCGGATGCCGGTCTCTTCCGTGATTTCGCGTTTCGCCGCGGCCAAGCGGTGTTCCCCTTCCTCGATCTGCCCCTTCGGGATGGACCACACGCCGTTGCGCTGGAGCACGAGCAGCATCTCCCCCTTGGGGTTCAGCACGACCCCTCCCGCGGAATTGCGGTAGGTCATGTGGGGAATCGCCTCCTTTTGCTTGGTAATCGCGCTGTGTTCCATAAACAAGGACCCATCGTCCCACTGGAGCGTCGCGAGGGCAAGTTTGCTACACTCACCGTATATGACGGACATGAAGAGCCTCTATGACGAGCACAAAGACCTGGGCGAGGATGCCCAGAAACAAGCGGGCAAAGCCATCGCCGGCACCATGCGGCCCGAGATCGAGGCCTTCCTGAACGCCCTGCTGGGCCTCCTGGAAAAAAAGGAGATCGACTCCGGGAACCCGAAATCGTTCCTCAACGCCGCCGTGTACGACGCGTTGGGCGAAACCGACAAGGACAAAATCGACCTGGCGCTCATCAACCTGGGGCACATGCTGGAGGACGTCATCGAATTCCGCCTCTCGAAGCTGACGCCCGATTCCTCGCCCCAGCTCGAAACGATGATCGCGGCGTTGCTCCAAACGAAAACGCGGATCGAGGAGAAGGTGGGAGACGTGTTCAAGTTCTGACCACGACAAAAGCGCATCCGAACGTTTCGAATGCGCCTTCGTACATTTTGGCGGGCGGGAATGCCCTACTCTTTTTCACGCATCTGAAGGATAAATTCAGGCCCTACTCCGGTAGGCATAACTCCGGGCAAATCCAGAGTATCCGTGAACCATGTATCTGCCGCGAGGACGTCGCGATCACCCGTTGCAAGATGGTCAACGATTAGACCTTCTTTATGCACTGTCTGGGCAAAGTCGAACGCGAGATACACCGCAAGAGGTGGATTTCCATCGTCCTCTACGGGCTTCTCGTTTTCGATCCAAAAATGCATGCTCGGACCATCCGAATAATTCTCGAAGGTGAGACTATCTCTTTTCATTCCAAGCTCTTGGCAGAGCGTCAGGACCCACGAGAGGTCCTTCACGGAAGGAAATGTGACGACAATTCTTGGATCCTTCAGACTCACATAGAAACGTTTCATGACGTTTCCCCTTTTTATAAGGCTGTTCTTGCACGGTCCCGCCCGTGGTGTAAATGTACTATGAATATAATAAAACATTAATATATATTGTCAATGTATGGATTTTGGCTTAAGTTAGCTGTCGCGCATCGATCCAACGGATCCGATCGTCGTCCTTCCCCCACGTCAGTCCTCGGTACGATTTTGCTGCGGCAAAATCACTCGGCCTGACAAGCCCGCCGTTCTTAGGGGATGAAGTACGCGATATGTTGTTTTGTCATGCCGAGTGTTCGGCGAGTCGCACGCGAGTCGAATGTACCGAGGCATGACAAATCGCATGCTTATTTCGTGCAGCAATATTTCACCTACCTCCTTCGTTTTAAGAACGGCTCGTACTACGTGGGCGTGACGAACGATATCGAGCGCCGAATGGACGAACATCGAACTGTTCTCAATCCCGGATCGTACGTGGAACAACAAGGCGACTTCGAACTCGTCTACGTCGAGTCTTCTCCGTACATCCTCAACGCTATCGCGAGAGAAAAACAAATAAAGAATTGGAGTCGCGCAAAGAAAGATGCTCTCGTCGAGGGGGATGAGAACGCGCTTTTTTATCTCGCGAAGAAAGATTTCTCTTCGAAAAAGGTTGTCAGGCCGAGTGCCCCGAGCCGCAGCGAGGGGCGTACCGAGGACTGACATCACATCTGCCTCGCATCGATCCATTTGATCCGCTCATCGTCCTTCCACCAGGTCATCTGGCGCTTCGCATATTGGCGGGTTTTCGCGGCGATGACCTCGATGAGCTGCTCCTTGTTCTGCTCGTCTGACCTCAGCCACTGCGCGATCTCGCGGTAGCCGTGGCTCTTGAAGCCGGGATCATGTTCCGTGTAGCCGCGCTCCAACAATGATTCGACTTCGCGGATCCATCCCCCGTTCACGAGCTCGGGCGTGCGCGCGTCGATGCGCTTGGTCAGCTCATCACGCGGCCATTCGAGCCCGAGCATCAAGGCGTGGAAATCCGGCGGCACGGTTTTCTTCAGAGTCGACGGCGGGAACCCCGTGAGCCGGTAGAGCTCCACCGCGCGGACGACGTACTGCTTGTTGGCTTTGTCGAAACTCTTCGCGGTTTCGGGATCCACCCTTGAGAGCTCGTCGAAGAGCGCCCACCCGTCGTCTTCGTCGTACAGCTTCTCCAATTCTTTCCGCAGTTCGGGGTCGGCTTCGGGCAACGGACGCAGGCCGTCGACGACCGACGAGATGTAGAGCATCGATCCCCCGACGAGCACGGGCACGTTCCCGCGCGCGTGGATTTCCTTGATGACGCTGTTCGCGTGTTCTTGGTACCACGCGATCGTGACAGGCTCTTTCGGATCGAGCACCGAGAATAGATGGTGCGGGACTCTCCCCTTTTCCTCCTCGGTGATTTTCGCGGTGCCGATGTCCATGCCCGTGTAGAGCTGGCGCGAGTCGGCGTTCACCACCTCGGCGCACTCCCCCATCCGTTCGCAAAGACGCAACGAGAAACCCGTTTTTCCGCTGCACGTAGGCCCGAGCACGACGATGACCGGTTTCGGGTTCTGCGCCAGATGCTCGTCGACGAGCGGCTGCCAATCGTTGGGACCCAGGAGATGCACGCCCCTATTCCACCATATTCCCGAAGCCGTGCCTACTGCTGAGGCAAGCCCAAAAGTGGTAGAATGATCTCGATTTCCCTCAACAGCTTCATGCACCCCCTCCTCCAGTCGATCTCCAGCCAAATCAACCGCGGACACATCACCCCCACGAACTTCATCATCCCGACCGTCATCGAGAAGACGCAGTTCGGCGAACGCGTGTACGACATCTACTCGCGCCTCCTCGAGGAGCGCATCGTCTTCCTCGGCACGGCGATCAACGACGACGTCGCCAACGCGATTATCGCGCAGTTCCTCTTCCTCCAGAAGGAAGACCCGAAGAAGGACATCACGATGTACGTGAACTCCCCCGGCGGACAGGTGACGTCCACGATGGCGATGTACGACACGATGCAGCACATCTCGCCGGACGTTTCGACCGTATGCCTCGGCATGGCGGCCTCGGGCGGCGCGATCATCCTCATGGGCGGCCACAAGGGAAAGCGCTTCGCCCTCAAGCATTCCGAGATCATGATCCACCAGCCGCTCGGCGGCACCGAAGGCCAGGCGACGGACATCGCGATCCACGCCGAGCACATCATCAACATGAAGAACACCCTCAACGAGCTCATCGCTAAGCACACCGGCAAGAAGCTCGAGCAGGTGAAGCAGGACACCGAGCGCGACAAGTTCCTCACGGCGAAGGAGGCGCTCGAGTACGGACTCATCGACAAGATCATCGACTAAGGCTCGAAAAAGGGCGCCCGAGCGGCGCCCTTTTCATATCCCAGTGTTGCCGTCTTACTTCTTCTTGCCGACCGGCTTCTTGGCCGGGGCCTTCGCGATCATCACGGGCTTCGGCGCGGGAGCGCGCATCGCCGGGGCCGGCATGGGCTTGGCGGCGGGAGCGCAGCAGTCACCCGTGCAGCAGAAGCCGCGGGCGGCAGCCATGTAGAAGAGCACCCAGATGATGGCGTTCATCGCCGGGGGCATGGTGTCGTTGAGCGAGAGGCCCGACAGGACCGACTTGAGCATGAGCCCGGCCGGGATGCTGAGCAGGGCGATGCCCGCGAGGAGCGTGCCGACCGCCGGCATGTAGCCGAAGGCCATGAAGACGCCACCGACGATCATGAGGCCCGGGAGCAAGTAGCCCCAAACGAAGCCGAGACCGACGAGGACGTTGATTTCGGTTCCGCGGACGGAGAATTCCAAACCGCGGCCGACCGCCTCGGCGAAATTCGCGGCGTCCATGTAGTGCGCGACGCCGACGAGGGCGAGGGCGAGACCGAAACCGATGCGCACGGCCTTCTTGGCCACCGCCATCGGATGGGACATCGTAGAAGAGTTCATAAAAAAGGAAGTGGGAAGCGTTGGAAAGCAGTCTGAACGCGGCGGCACGTGCGCGACAAGTGCCCGTCGCCACTTGATGTTGCCGAAAACGCGAAACCTGTATGCTTCGCGCGTGTTTCATGTGAACAACGAAACGGCCCGCGGACGCGCCGGACGCATCGAAACGATGCACGGCGTGATCGAAACCCCCGTGTTCTTCCCCGTCGCGACCGACGGCGCGATGCGCGGGCTCAGTCTTGAGGACACGCGCGCCCTCGGCTCGAGCGTGCTGCTCTGCAACACGTACCACCTCCACCTGCAGCCGGGCGAAGCGATCGTGAAGGCGGCCGGCGGCCTGCACGAATTCATCGGCTGGGACGGACCGATCCTCACCGACAGCGGCGGGTTCCAGGTGTTCTCGCTCCAAGACCTCCTCACGATCGAAGAGCACGGCGTGAAATTCAAATCGCACCTCGACGGCTCCCCGCTCTTCCTCGGACCGGAAGAAGCCATGCGCATCCAGCACGCGCTCGGATCCGACATCATCATGTGCTTCGACCAATGCCCGCCGTCGACGGCTGCGCGAAGCGTCCAAGAAGAAGCCGTCGACCGGACGATCCGGTGGGCGAAGGAGTGCAAGCAATGGCACGAGAAGTTAAAAGCGGCATCGGGCAAGAATCCCCTGCTCTTCGGCATCGTCCAAGGCGGGTTGGAAAAAGACCTGCGCAGGAAGTGCGCCGAGGAACTCATCGCCATCGGGTTCGACGGCTACGCGGTGGGCGGGCTCGCCGTGGGCGAAACCGAAGCCGAGATGTACGACGTCCTCGACGCCGTGTGCCCCCTCCTCCCGAAGGACAAACCCCGTTACCTCATGGGCGTGGGTCGGGTCGAACAGCACAAACAGGCCGTCGCGCGCGGCATCGACATGTTCGACTGCGTCCTTCCGATGCGCGAAGCCCGGCACGGAAAAATCCACCGCAGCGACGGCACGACCATCAACATCCTCAACAGCGAGTACCGCACCGACCACTCGCCCATCGACGCCGATTCCCCCGCCGCGATGGGGCGGAACCACTCGAAGGCCTACCTCGCCCACCTGTTCCGGGCGAAGGAACGCTACGCCGAGACGATCGCGTGCATGCAGAACATGGCCGTGACGCTGGATGCCATGCGGAAACTGCGGGAAGCGATTTCGGCGTAGCACGCTTGGAAAACAAAAAGACGTTATGGCAGGGATTTCACCGCCTACGACGAAATCGTGTTCTGCCCTTCCCTTGGGGCTGAACCGAAATTACAAGACCTTGATCCCCTTGATCGTGATCGTCGTGTAGTCCTGCTTGTGGCCCTTCGTGCGCATGTAGCGCTTGCGGCGGCGGAACTTGAAGACGGTCACCTTATCGTGGCGGCCGTGGTCGACCACTTCGGCCTCGACGGACGCGCCCTTCACCGTGGGGCTGCCGAGGGTGAGCTCCCCGGCGTCCGACACGACCATGAGGACGTCGTCGAACGTCAGTTTGTCCTTGGCTTTGGAATCGACGTGCAGCGGCACCTTGAGGGTGTCACCCACGGCGACCTTTTCCTGGAAGCCGGCGATTTGGACGACTGCGAACATAGGAAAGCCGCGATATCCTAGGGATTCCCCCGGGGTCCCGCAAGCCGATTTGCATCAAAAAGAGCCAGGCGGAACGCCCGCCTGGCCCTTTGAGTAGTCCCAATCGATGTTATGACGATTCAAGCTTGTTGGACGGGTCGCTTTTGACGGCCCAGGCCAACCCGCATAGCCAAAGGAAACAGATGAACCAATACGAACAATCTATCTCCCACCATGCGTGCCCGTGGCGGGCGCAGGTGGGTTTGGCATGGTGGTTGTTATGCCACCCCTCGCCGAAGGCGAGGATGCCGATGATCCAGTTGTTGCGGCTGTTGTCGCGCGTTTCGTACGTGCGGTACCCCCAGATGTGGGTAACGCTGTTCACGCACCACGTGACGTTCCAGACGAACACCACCCGGAGGAAGTATCCCCAGAGGAGGAACGAGCTAACGCCCGGCCATCCCCCGACGAGGTACCCGATCCCGCCGATCGCCGCGGCCATCACCACGGGCACGAGCCAGTAGCGACGGTGGACGAAGAGCGACACCGGATCCTCGAGGATGTCGGACGCGTATTTGCGCGCATCCGCTTCTTTCTCCGGGGACGTGTGGTACACGAACAACCATCCGGCGTGCGACCAGAGCCACCCGTGTTCCGGACTGTGGGGATCCCCCTCGTGGTCCGAATACTGGTGGTGCTTCCGGTGCTGGGCGATCCATTCGACGTCGGATCCCTGGAGGGCCATCCAACCGCACGTCTTGAGGAACAATTTCACCGGCCACCACGTTTCGAAACCCCCGTGGGTTTGGAGACGGTGGTAACAGACGGTGATCCCGACCATGCCCGTGACGGGCACGAGGACGAGGAACGAGACGATCGCTTCCCAACGGACGATGTACGGCATCAGCGCGGGGGCATCGAGCACTCCGAGCAGTAGCAAGGCGGAAACGATGGCGAATCCGACCGCTACCGCGTGGACGAACAGGATGAACCCGCCGACGACGTAATCGACACCGTGGGGAAATTTTACCGAGGACGTAGTCACGATATGTGCCTTTCTGTGGTTTCAAAGAGACTGGGACCTATCCGCATCAAGACAGAAAAAAGGCGGCCGTACAAGGCCGCCCTTTCGGATTCGCGGGAAAACGCCGTTTACTGGGCGTGATGGACGTGCGCGTGCTCCGGCTCGACGAACCAGCGGTAGAGCCACGCGGCGGCGATCGTGCCGACGATCGGACCGACCAAGTACGCCAAGGAGAACGAGTGGATGCCGAACGCGACCGCGGGGTTGAGTACGCCGTTGCTGCCGGAGGCAGTGGCCACCAAGACCCCCAACGTCAGCGACGAGCCGACGACCAACCCGGACGCGCCCTTCGACACTTTGCCCTCGACGACCGACATGATGCCCCACAGGAGCAGGAAGGCGCCCATCGCTTCCGCGATCGTGACCCAGGCGGTGTTCACGATCGTCGGGGAAGGGGCCTCACCCGTGAGCTTCACGACGACGAACGACGCCGCGATGGCTCCCACGAACTGCGCGAGCATGTAGTACACCGCGTCGTTGACGCCGATTTTCTTGATCGTCGCGAGCGCGACCGTGACCGCCGGGTTGAGGTGCGCGCCGCTGATCCAGCCGACCGTGTACACGAAGAGGCCGAGCGTCAGTCCGGCCAAGACCGGAACGGGAAGACCGAGGACGCCGGTCAGCCCCAGCGAGACGGCGAGCGTGAGGACGAAGGTACCGATGAGTTCCGCGAGGTAAGGCTTGAACGTCATGGGGTGGAAAGGAAGGATGGCCTGATCCTAGCGTGTCGGTCGAAAGCGGAACCACTTCCCCGCGATCACCGCAAGCCAAAAGAAACGGTGGATTCCCGTAACGATCCGGGCGATCATCCGTATATCCTTGTGCTTCCCCCTCCGCTCCCCATGACCCCCCGTCTCCTCGCACTCTCCGCCGCGGCCCTCGCGTTCGCCGCGTGCACGCCCGCGCCAGCCCCCGGCACCAACGGCGGCGCGGTTCCGCCTCCGACGTCGTCGGCGCCGTCCGCCGCTTCGTCCTCGTCGTCCAGCGTGGCGCAGCGCCCGCTCTCGAAGGAAGGCGACATGTGCGGCGGCATCGCCGGATTCCAGTGCGAACCCGGACTCTTCTGCAAGTACGACGGCGCGTATCCCGACGCTGCCGGCGTCTGCATCAAGTGATAGGATGCACCCGATGACGACACTCGAAACGGCGACGTTCGGCGCCGGATGCTTCTGGGGCGTCGAAGAAACGTTCCTGCGCACGAAGGGCGTCGTGAAAACGACCGCGGGGTACCTCGGCGGCACGTTGCCGGACCCGACCTACCAGGACGTCTGCAGCGGAACGACCGGCCACGCCGAAGTCGTGCAGGTCGAATTCGACCCGACGGTCGTGACGTACGACGAGCTCCTGAAGGTCTTCTGGGACAACCACGACCCCACGCAGAAGAACCGCCAGGGTCCCGACGTCGGCGACCAGTACCGCTCGGCGATTTTCGTGCATTCGCCCGCGCAACGCGCCGCCGCCGAAGCGTCGAAGGCAGCCCTGGAGAAGGCCAAGCGTTTCGCGCGGCCCATCGCCACGGAAATCACCGAAGCGTCGGCGTTCTACCCGGCCGAGGACGAGCACCAACAGTACCTGCGCAAGCGCGGTCTGGACTCGTGCCACATCTGACACGAACGCGCGCGGGGGGTACCATCGGTGCGTGACCAAAGCGTGGCACGCGTTCTTCGGGTTCGTGACGGCCGTCGTGGTGACGACGATGGTCGCGCCCGGCGCGTTCGGTTTGCAGGGCTACACGCAGTGGGGCGGGATGTACGTCGACGGGTGGTGCAACGTGATCGTGTCGCACACGCCGCTCGAGATCGATCCCTCGGCCGAGACGTTCGAAATCCGCGAGGACCAACGCGACGTGTGGTACACGCCCATGCATAACCCGCGCTCGTGCGTCGCGTGGGCGCGCAGCTGGTGCGGGCAGACCGCGCCGAACGGCTGGACCGTGGGCGCCGCGTACGCCTACCACCGCGGGACGTACCTCGAAAACGACGTCGACATCTGCTCGCTGCCGGACCGTCCGGAATTCCGCTGGTACCGCCGATGAGCATCCGACGCGCGTTCGATCGCTGGCGCGGGAACATCGGGCCGTGGACGCTCGCGGCCCAGGTCCTCGTCGGGCTCTTCTTCCTCGCGGCGGCGGCGCACAAGGTGTCCATGTATTTCGTCGACGGCCGCTCGATCGCCGACGATTTCGCGTATTGGGAGAGCCTGGGGTATCCGCCGCAGTGGTACCGGGCGTTCCTGCATGCGCTCTTCGCCCTGCCGTACGGGCACAGGGTCCTCGAGATCGCCGTCATCGCGCTCCAGGGCGTCGGCGGCGCCTTGCTGGTCCTGAACCGCGGCACGCGGATCGGCGGCTGGCTCCTGCTCTTCGTGCAAGCGAACGTGTTCCTGGGAACGTTCCACCACCTCGGCTTCAACGAGTTCGTCGGCGTGTCGCTCGCCATCGCGCTGTACTTCGCGCTCCGGCCGTCGGACGGACGCTGGACCGGCGCGGGATGGAGGGCGATCGTCTGGCCCGTGGCCGCGGTCACAGCGCTCTTCCTCTACAACCGCTGGGTCATGGGCGACCCGTGGATCGCGAACGTGGAATGGCGGAGGCTGGACCTGCAGCAGGACGTCATGTCGACGGCGTGGTTCTGGAAATCGTCCGCTTTGGCCATCGCGGCCTCCCCCATCGGGCCGTACGCCTGGGTCGCGCCGTGGTGGATCGGCCTCGCGTTGGTCCCGCCGCTGTTCTCGCGACGGGCGCGTCCCTACGCGCTCGCCGGCCTCCTGGTGCTCGCGACGCTGCGCACCCTCACGTGGATGAACTCGATCACGAGCCAAGGCGTGCTCTTCGTGCTCCTGTACTTCCTGGTCCTCGCCGACGAACGGGAACGGACGCGGTGAGCGTCACTTCGCGCCCTTCATCTTCTCGATCTCCTTGATGATTTCGCCGAGCGCGCCCTCGATTTTGTCGAGCGTGACGTCGTGCTTCTGGTGGATCGCCTCCTCTTCGTCCGCTTCCACCTGGATCTCGTCGACGTCCTTCTGGATGTCCTCGACGTCATCGTGGATGTCTTCCACGTCCTCGTGGATGTCCTCGACCCGCTCCTGGATCACGTCGATGTCTTCCACCACGCCCTCGAGGCTCTGGGACTGCTGGTTGATGGCCATCTGGATGAAGATCGCGAGGTAGATGGCCTCGAGCGACACGACCGTCGTGACCGTGAGGAGGATTTTGTCGAAGTCGTAGCCGAAAAGCACGAGCGAGAAGCTGACGATGAAAAGCGCCGTGTGCACCAACAACGACGACACCGAACCGATCCAATCGGTGGCGGACTTCGCGGCTGCGTTGATTGTGCGTTGGACGGGCGACATGGCTCTCGGGTGAGCGCGCATCCTGCTCCGGCTTCGGGAAGGAGGCAACTTTTTGTCGGACGGAACGCGCGCCTTGCCGTACCATGCACCGGCATGCCGACGAACGCGCGTCTCACCGATTGCCAGGCGAAGGCGCTCGACATCCTCGAGCGGCAGGGCAACGTGTTCCTCACGGGCGCCGCGGGAACGGGCAAGAGTTTTTTGCTGAACGAGTACCTGAAGGACAAACCCTCCGAGGCGTTCCCCGTCGTGGCCAGCACCGGCGCGGCGGCGGTGATCATCGGCGGCCGGACGTTCCACAGCTTCTTCGGCCTCGGGATCATGGAAGGCGGCGTGGACGAAACGGTCCAGCGGGCGCTCAGGAGCCGCAAACTCACGAACCGCCTGCTCGCGGCGGCCTGCGTGGTGATCGACGAAGTGTCGATGCTCTCGGGCACGACGCTGATGGCCGCGGAGCGGATCGCACGCGCCGTGCGCAACAGCGACGAACCGTGGGGCGGCCTCCGGATCATCGCCGTGGGCGACTTCGCGCAGCTGCCACCGGTGACCCCGGGCGCGACGCAGAAGGACTGGGCGTTTTTGCACCAAACATGGAAGGACAGCGCCTTCCTGCCGGCGCTGCTCGACACGGTGATGCGCTCGAAGGACGCCGATTTCCTCGACGTGCTGAACTTCGTGCGCGCGGGCACGGTGAACGACGACGTGCGGGGTTTCCTCGACGCACGCACGGGCTACGCGAACGACGACACGGAAGGCACGCGCCTCTACGCGCACCGGGGCAGCGCGGACGCGTTCAACATGCGCAAGCTCGACATGATTCCAGGGCAGCCGCGGTCGTTCGAGACGCAGTACGCCGGCGACGCCCGCGCGGTCGAATCGGCGAAGAAGTCGATGCCGATCCCGGACGTGCTGCTGCTGAAGGAAGGAGCGCTCGTGATGATGCGCAAGAACGACACGAACGAACCGCAGCTCTTCGTGAACGGGTCGCTCGGCACCGTGCGCCGCATCGAGGACGAACTGCTCGTGGTGGAACTCCTCACGGGCGACGTCATCGAGGTCGAGCCGCAGAAATTCTCGTACCTCGACGGCGACGGCAAGGAGCTCGTCGCCGCGTGGAACTTCCCCGTGACGCTCGCGTGGGCGACGACCATCCACAAAGCGCAGGGCGCGTCGCTCGATTCGCTCATCGTCGACCTCAGTTCGCTCTGGGAACCCGGCCAGGCCTACGTGGCGCTGAGCCGCGCGCGCAACCCCGGCAGGCTCTACGTGGACCGCTGGAACGCGTCGTCCATCCGCGCGGAACCGCTCGTCACGCGCCTGTACGACTCGCTCGCCGTCGAAATGAACGCGTACGTGCCGCGCCCGTTCTTCGCGTTCGACGCCGCGACGTACACACCCGACGGCGGCGATGAAGCCCCGGCGAAGAAAACTGGCCAGACCAAGCAGAAGCGCGCCCTGCTCATCCGCGAGTTGCTCGCGGAGTGCGCGCCGCTCGACGCGATCGTGGCGCGCGCGGGCGTGAAGGCCGACCGCGTGCTGCTGTACATCGAGGAATTCCTGGCCGAAGGCCTGCCCGTGCGGCCGCAGTACCTGGCCGAACACGTGAAGGACGCCGGCCGGATCCGCGAGGCGTTCGACGAGAACGGGATGGACCGCTTGAAACCCGCGTACGACGCGCTGGGAGGCCGCGTGCCGTTCACGACGCTGCGCGTGGTGCGCTGCGCAATGCTGGCGGAGGCCGCGGCGTGAGGTAGAGTGGGCGCATATGAATTCCAACACCATCTTCGTCCTCGCGAGCGCGGTCGTGTTGGTCGCCCTCGTCGTGTCGTTCGTCTGCTGGATCCAGGTCCACGCCAAAACGCGGGGCATGGCGCAAATGTCCGCCAAGAGCTTCGTCGCGTGCTTCGGCCTCTACATCGTGGGCCAAGGCCTCGCGCTGCTCCAGGGCATGGGACTCGTGAACGGCTACTGGGCGGTCCCCAGCCTCTGCTACGCCGTCGCCGCGCTCATCTTCGCCGTGGGCTCGTTCCAGCAACTGCGCAGCCTGCGTTGATCCGATGAAACGGGCGCTGCTCCTGTCGGCGTGTTCGATCGTCCTCGCCTCGTGCGCGGCAGGTGAAGATACGGCGCGGCCCCCGCTCGCGCCGCTCCCGGACCACGCGAGCGCCCAACCCGACTGGCACGCGATGACCGGTGCCATCGTCCGTGCCGAGATGCACTCGACCGTCGGCGTGCTACTCGACGATTTCCCCGCGGCCTCCCGCGAACGCCTGGAACGCGAACTGCTCGCCGAGCCCGCGTCGTTCTGGATCGAGCGCGCGAAAACGCAGATCAGGCTCACGAGCATGCGACTCGATTTCCGCAACGGGTTTTACCCCAAGGGCACCAAGTGGCAATTGCCGCTCCCGCCGGAATCGACGTGGACGGTGACGATCGACGGGCAGGTGGAGAAGAAAACGATCGACGGGCACGCCGTCATGGCCGTGCCGTACTCCGTGACGACGTCGATCCTGACCGACGAAGCGTCGCCCGGGATCTCGGAGCCGTCGCTCGCGGCGGTCGGCGGCACGTGGCGCGAACCGTTCGTCTTCCCCGTCGATCCCCTCTTCGTGTTCCAGCGCACGGGCTACGCCTGCATCAACGAGGCGCAGTTCCCGCCCAACAGCCACGACGCCGAGGAGTCGGATCTGTTCTACGACCACGGCTGCACGGTGGAGGCGCGGCTCTCGAACGTGGGCTGCCACCAAACCGCAATGCCGACGATGTCGTGCGTGCAGGCGTTACAAAAGAACGTCGGGCGGGTCGAAACGGCCATGGTCTTCACGCGCGCGGCGTGGGATCCCGCGGTCGCGGACGTGCTCCGCTCCGGCACGGTCACGAACCCGGACGGGCCCGATTTGGAACCGGACCACGCGGAATTCCGCAAACACCGCTTCACCTACCGGTACATCCCGGCGAATTCGTGCACGATCGAAGAGCGGTGCGTCGGCGGACCCGGATGGCGCAGGCTCCTCATGTTCCCGACGGCCGACCTTAACCGCGGCATGAAGGACCTGAACATCGGCTGGGTGGATTACTTCCACAAGGACGGCGGTTCGACGCTCTCGGAGCACGGCATGTTCGAACTCAGCGAGTGCCACGGGCACTACCACTTCTCGCACTACGGCACGTTCTCCCTCGACGGCGAACCGCAACTGACGCGCAAGAACGGCTTCTGCATGCAGCCCACGCAGCGCATCTGGAACAACGAAGCGAGCCCGCTCCACCACCCGTTCGTCGATTGCGAGGAGCAGGGCGTGAGCCCGGGGTGGATCGACGAGTACAAGATGGGCCTCGAGTGCCAGTGGCTCGACGTCACCGACGTGCGGCCCGCGACGAAGAAGCTCTCGTTCGTCAGCAACCCCGACGACATGCTCTGCGAAGGAACGCTCAAGAAAGACGCAGACGGAAAGCAGCTCTTCAAACCGAGCGCGTTCACGACCACCAAGGGCACGCCGGTGGACCGGCCCGTTTGCGACGAATTCCCCGGCTGGAAGGACAACAACGGCTCCGCGTACGACGTGACGGTGCCCGTCGCGGGCGAGAGCTACGTGACGCAATCCTGCGGGATCGGGCACGACGGCCTCCTGCGCAACTGCGGCTTCACGAACGAGAAAGACCTCCTCGGGTGCGACGTGCCGGGAAAGACGATGGTCGCCGACTGCACGACCGACGCCGCGACGCCGCAGGTCGTGCGCTTCTGCGAAGGGAGCCGCGCCCTGGGCCACGGCATTCCCTGCACGGAGGGCGACGCGCTCGCGACGGCGGTGGTCGACGGCTCCGCGCGCGTGACCTTCACCTGCCCCGCCGCGCGCGACGCCGTGGAAATCGGCGGAGTGTACGGGATGATGCACGCTCCGCTTTTCGTGGGAGACGAATCCGAAACGGTGACGTGCACGGTGCGGTGACGCCTTGCCGCGACCCTCACTTCCCCCACCGCCACCGCGGCTTCTCGCCCGTGTACCAACACAGCAGGAGCAGCGCCCCCGTGGAGAGGCCGACGTCTGCGAGGAAATACCACGGCTGCGTTTCGGTGTCCCAGCGGATGAACGCGCCCACGAAGAAGACGGTCCACACGAGCATCGCGAACCATCCTTGCCACGTCGAAGGATACCATCCGTACCCGTACCGTTTCGCCTTGAACCATACGTGTCGCGCCATGAGAATGAGTATATGAAATCCGTCCTCACAAGCATAGGCGCCGCGCTCGGCATCCCGACGGGATGGATCGGCGGCCGGCTCGCCCGCATATGAACGCGCTGCTGCTCCGCCATCGGATCGTCCTCGCCTACGTCGTCGTCTGCACGGCGCTGTACGTCGCGGGCGTCATCGACTGTTGGGGCGTCCACGACGGATTCCTGTGCGGGTACGACTACCTCCGCGCCGCGTTCTTCCTGACCTGCCCGGCGTCGTACGGATTGCTCGTCCTGACGCAGGCGCTCCCCGGCGTCCCGCTGTCGGACCACGCCTTCGCCGCGGGCGCCGTCGCGATCAACGCCCTGTTGCTCGGGGGCGCCATCGAGTGGCTCAAGCGGCTCCGCTCCCGATGACCCTTTTTTCGACCGGGGAAAGGCGTACCATGTCGCGCCGGCACCCGGTTTTTCACAACGCACCGATGCAGGGAGCACCCTGGCACTCTCCACGTTTTTCGGGAGGGGGCCAGCGCCCCTCCCTACACCTCTCCGCGAAAGGAATCTCGTATGACGACCGCCGTCGCTGCGGACCCCGGGACGATCACGCTCACGTGGCCGGGGGTAGAACATTCGCTCGAACTCAGTGAACGCGAGGCCGGCATCCATGCCGCGCTGAACGTCATCAAGCCCAACGGGCGGCAAAAGCTCGAGTTCGATCTCCCGCCCAACGTCTCGCTCGACCACGTCCGCAAGGCATGGAAAGAGCAAGGCGAGAAATGGGAAGACCTCTACGTCCTCAAGGGCGCTCCCGTCTTCCTCGCCGTCCGGGTGATCCGCTTGGATCCCCACGGCGGCATCTTCTGGTTCGTCCACCACGTGGACAACGCGCCGGACGACCGATGCTTCTTCACGCCGATCGGCACGAAGATCCCGTAATGACCTCACCCGCGCAGCGGGTACGAGGGGCACACACCGGAGGCAAACCACGCGTTTGCCTCCATTTCCACGTTTTCACGACCAGGGATATTTGACATATGTAATAAATGTATTAATATGCACGCAGTTGTTCTCTCTCATTCGCACGTTGCAGCCGACACCGGCGCGGATTCCATCGAGATCCACGCTTCGCTCGTCGACCAGGGGTCGACCAGCACAACAATACGAACGAGAACGATTACGGGATCGATGAGGCCCGCGCCCGTCAGAACGTATCTGACAATGACCCCGCACGTACCAACGTGCGGGGTTCTTTTTTGCTTTGAATACTTAACTCTTCCATCCTTCCGACGGCTCATCAAATTGTCTTTTCGTGTAGTTCCCGCCGATTTCCTTCGAAGCAATTTGCGACAACTTGTGAAGCTGCTGATCCAGGGAGCGCTGCCCCCGGAAATCAGCGATCTCAAACTCCGCCTCGAAGTCTTCCCCGGTCACCGTGTTCCATGCAGTAACGGCGGCGGCGGACGCAACTTCCCGAAGGGCGTTTTCGACTTCCGTACGCAGGTGCGGATCGCGTTCCCACTGGCTCAGCTCAGGCGATTGTAGAACGTTCTCCGGCCGCAGTTGTAGCCACCAATCCGGATTTCCTTGATCCGATAATACGGAAATAAGTTTTTCTTTTATTTTCTCCTGCAAAGCAATCGCGGGCTCGATGCCTCGTTCGCGCATTATCGCAACGTGATCGGGCTTTGCCACGACGTCTTCCGTTGCTTGCAACGGCTCAATCGCTACTCCCCGCTCGAAGAGAGCCGGAAATACGGTCTGTAGCTTCATAATAATATTATACAATAATTACTGTATTTGATAAATACTTCAAATAAACGTTCAACCGCTTATTGGGCGGCGTTCGGGTTCATCCACGTGAGTCCCCATCCGTGGCCATCAAGGTCGTAGAACGCACCCTGGTACATGAAACCGTGGTCTTCGAATTCGTGCGCCTGCGATCCCCCGGCGGCGATCGCCTTCTTCACCATCTCGTCGACTTCTTCCCGGCTCTCGCAGTTCACGCTCATGAGCACGTTGCATGCCTTTTCGGGCTCGATGTACGGCCGGGGCGAGATCTGCGCGAACTGTTCCTTCGACCCGAGCATGAGGGACGTCTTGTCGTTCAACACCACGCAGCACGCGGAACCGTCGGCGAACCGCGGATCCCGCGCGAACCCGACCGCCTCGTAGAACGCCAACGACTTCGCCGGATCGGCGACGGGGAGGGTGATGAACATGCTCGTGACCATGGGATGAGGGGAAAGGATTATTAGGATAATTGGCGACGAGTGATGGTTTTAGCATCCGATAAGGTGCCTCTCTACTTTATCTATTTCTTTCATAGAATAAAACTTTGTGGGAAGCTTTATGAATTCAGATTGCAGAGGATCCATGTTAATTAATGAGAACCAATTATGATCAATCAGCATCACATCACAGTAAGGTGCGAAGTGCGAAATAATATCAATATCAGCAAAATCACTACCCTCTGGAAGACTGTTATATAAATCTTTGGGAGAAAGTTTGCGAGCACGTTCCGACCACATTTTTAAACTGAGTGCTACACATGGAACATGATTCTTTATGTTAGGATCTCTCAAAATGTAACAAACAGTCCTAAGACGGTTGAGTACAGGAATATGTGAGATTTCTTCACATCTCAATATTTCATCGATGAGCTGAATATATTCATCAGGCACCTCTTCAATGTCTTTGTGTGGAATTCCGAAAACTGAATATGAAATATAATGAATCACAGCTCGTTCAATCACCCTTGTGTAGCCCGAAAATTCTTCATCGATGTAATCATCGAAACTTTTTCCTTCTTCCTTTGCACTGATCCATCGTTTTGTTAACTCAGACAAATTCCGCTCGGCCTCTTTCCTCGTCTGTCGAATCCCTTCTATGTAACGACTTTCCGCAGAAATATTTATATGTTTGTAAGCTTTGGTAACATCTTTAAAATCAATATTTTTAACGGTCTTTTGAAAAATTTGCTTTTGTAAATATTCCTTAAACTGAAGAGTAAATATACGACTCGAATTCAAAAATTCTTTTTCACAAAGTTCATTGCAAACGTTCAATATTGGATCCGCTAATGCACCCGCAAGCGCAGACTCTTCACGATGGGATCTGGAAAAGGGAATGATTATTTTCCCTTCATCTTTCTTAGATTTTATTAGCACATATATATGCCTCCATTTCTTAAGCCATTCTTCTTTGTCTGTTAATGACATTTTTCCTCGTATCAGATGTGGGTTTTGAGCTTTTGCGAAATTACTCATCCACCCCTGATCTAGATAGATAACCTGCGATTCCATCACTAGATATTAGCAGCACTGAGAAGCTATCAGGATTGGCTGGGGAGGAGGGATTCGACTCCCCAATGCACGAACGGATGATAGCCTCCCCTATTGTAGCGCAAAGCCCGTTTTTCCGTGAGCTGAAGCCCAAAGACGTGATTCTTTGACATTCGGAGGTTTCGAAACCGCATTAAACCATTCAAAGCACTAATTTGCCGCTTCTTTGCCATGTTTGAGGTACCCCACAAATAGTTGACAAGATTATATTACTATGACATGATCACCCCCTTTTTGTCACTCCTCCTCTTCCCTATGGGTACGCGCACTGTATCCGTCCTCTCGCTCCTCGCGCTGTCGCTGAACGCGACCGCCGCGATGGCCGCCGAACCCGCGCAAGCGCCGTTCGGTTCGCGCGACATGGACTCGCAGGTGGACCTCTCGCAGGCCTACCTGCCCGAAGCGGTCTACGTCACGAGCGTGGCGGCGAACGTCACGGACACCTCCGTGGCGGGATCGTTCACGGTGGAGAACACGGAAGACGTCCTCGTCACCGGCCTGCAGTACCGCTTGGAACTGCGCGGCACCGGGAAGCTCGACGGACTCCCCTACGCGATCGACGTGGTGCGCGCGTCGTTGGCGTTGGCCCCCCAGGAAAGCAAGAAACTCCTCTTCGCGACCGCCCTCCCGAACGTCCCGGCCGGCCGCTATGACCTGCGCGTGCAGCTCCTGACCGCCAAGGGCCGCGCCCTCGGTTGGCAGGACACGCCGGTGGTCGTCGCCGCCGAGCGCGGCGCGACGGATTTCGTCACGGTCGTGCCGGGCACGATCGGCATCGCCGCGTACGGCGACGAACTCCTGCCCCCGCTCTCGGGCCCCAACGTCGATCCCTCCGGCGCCATGACCCTGCGCGCCACGGCGATCAACGACACCGACCACGCCATCCGCGTGACGCCGGTCATCGACCTCTACGACTTCAACGCCGCGCGCGTCGGGCTCGGCAGCCTGGAATACTCCGACCTCAACGTCGCCGCGGGCGAAACGGTGAAGCTCGACCTCCCGGTCACGGCCGACGCCGTCCCGGGCACCTACATGGCCCACCTCACGCTCAAGGACGCCGACACCGGCGAGACCCTCTCGAGCATCGCCCAGTACCGCTACGTGGTGAAAGGCGAGGACGCCGACATCGTCTCGGTCCGCATCGAGAACATGGGCACGAAGGCAGGCGACTGGGCCTACGGCACGGTCGACATGGCCGGCGCCGCCGACGCCCTCACGACCACCGTCGCCACGCTCCGCGTGCAGCTGACGGACGACAAGGGCACGGTCGGCTCGATCGACGTCCCGGGCATCACGCTCGCCGACTCGATCCTCTCCGCCAAGATCCGCATCCCGCTCTCGCGCGACCTCGTGGGCGCCCCGAGCGTGGACGCGAGCCTCCTCAGCGACTCCAACACGACCTACGACCACGTGACCTACGCCGGCACGCTGACGCCCGCGCAGCTCGCGGGCCTCACGCAGGACAAGGCGTTCAATAACTGGGTGGCCTGGCACGGCCTCTCCCGCATCGCCCTCTTCGCCTTCATCGCGATGGCCATGGGCTACGCGCTCTTCGCGGTCGCGTCGCGCATGCGCGCTTCGATCGCCTTCGCGCGCGCCGCGACGGCGGCGTTCCTCCTCGTCGCGTTCGTCGGCAACGTCGGTTCCGCGTTCGCGGCCGGCAGCGGCGGCATCGAGACCCTCACGCCGGTCAACGGCAGCGCGGTCTTCGCCCCGCTCGGCAACCGCCCGATCATCGCGCTGTTCGTGAACAGCCCGGTGCACGGCCAGGCCAACAACTTCTGCAACCGCCAGATCCAGCTCAGCTACCGCCTGGAATACGGCGTGTGCGAGAACGAAATCGCCTACGCCCGCGTCGTCGGACGCGTCACGCGCAACGGCGGCCTCATCAGCGCCTACGACGTCCCCGGAACGGCCTGGGACACCGTGCACAACCGCACGTACCAGAGCCAGTTCTGCAACAACCACTTCTGCTTCCAGGAGGAGAACTTCAGCGGCATGGTCGACCTCACGAACATCGTGGACCAGAACGCCAACACCGCCACGCTCCAGCTCCTCGCCAAGTGGGGCAAGAACCTCTCGATGCCCGACGCGAGCTTCGACCGCACCGACCCGTACATCAACCTCGGCTGGGCCCACGCGTTGAACATCCACCTGCAGTGCACGCCGCCGCAGCTGAACGTCACCAAGACCGTCCAGTCCGGCTCGGCCACGCCCGGCAGCACCGTGACCTACACGTTCGCCGTCACCAACGGCGGCCAGACGAACGCCCCGAACGTCACGCTCAACGACATCTTCCTGAACGGCAACACGCGCTACATGCCGTTCGAATACGTCGGCGCCAACGGCGCCACGTGCTCGTTCGACACCGGCGCGGTGCAGCTCTCCTGCACGCTCGGCGCGCTCACGCCCGGCCAAACGAAGACCTTCACGGCTTCGTTCCGCGTGCCGCAGAACCAACCGCAGCTGTGCGGCCAGACCGTGCGCAACCGCGCGGAGGTCCGCACGAACAACCAGTCGACGGGCTCCGCCAGCGCCGAAGCGCAGGTGAACGTCGTCTGCCCCCCGAGCTACGGCTGCGTGGAAGTCTTCAAGGAAGGCTTCACGTCCGACAACCAGCGCATCACGGGACCGCTCCCCTCCTTCACCTTCAAGCTCGATAACCAGATCACGACGACGAGCGACCAGAACGGCTTCGCCCGCTTCGAGAACGTCCAGCCCGGCACGCACTCCGTGTCGGAAATCGCCCAAAGCGGTTGGACGAACTTCCTCATCACGCCCCAAAACGGCTTCGTGACGGTCCAGGCCGGCTCGAACTGCGCAGGCGTGACGGTGAAAAACCGCCAGGACCCGCAGGACGCCGACCTCCAGCTCGCCAAGACGGGCCCGCAGACGGTCGTCCGCGGTTCCACCGCCACCTACGCGCTCACGGTGAAGAACAACGGCCCCGTGTCCGCCACGAACACCATCGTGCGCGACACGATCCCGGCCGGCACGTCGTTCAACGCCGCGCAGTCGGACACGCGCTGCTCGATGCAGGGCAACAGCGTCGCCTGCAACGTCGGCACGCTCACGCCGGGCCAAACGGTCACGGTGTCCCTCGTGCTCAACGTCGCGAACCCCGATCCCGCCTCGTGCGCCCCGGGCACCATCGTGAACCAAGCCGCCGCGCTCAGCGACCGCGTGGACAACAACCTCGCGAACAACCAATCGTCCTTCACCACGCAGGCAACGTGCCCGCAGCCGCAGGTCGGGTGCATCGAAATCCTCAAGGAAGGCTTCACGTCCGACAACCAGCGCATCACGGGCGCCCTCCCGGCGTTCTCGTTCAAGCTCGACGGCAACCAAACCGTCCAGACGGACGCCCTCGGCCGCGCGACGTTGCAGAACGTCACGCCGGGCCAGCACACGGTCACCGAACTCACGGCCTCCGGATGGACGAACTTCCTCGTCACGCCGCAAAACGGCGTGGTGAACGTCCAAGCGGGCACGGCCTGCGCGGGCGTGACCTTCAAGAACCGCCAGGACGCGCACGACGCCGACCTCTCGCTCGTGAAAACGGGCCCGGCCAGCGTGACCCGCGGCACGACCGCGACGTACGCGCTCGCCGCGAAGAACAACGGCCCGACCGCCGCCCCGAACACGATCGTCCGCGACGAACTCCCGGCCGGCACGACCTTCAACGCCGCCCAGTCGGATAACCGCTGCACGCTCCAGGGCAACAGCATCGTCTGCAACATCGGCACGCTCGCGATCGGCCAAACGATCACGCTGTCGATCGCGCTGAACGTCCCGTCGTCGTACGTCGGAGCCACGCTCGTGAACCGCGCCGCGGTGTTGAGCGACCTCCAGGACCCAAACCTCGACAACAACCAGTCGGTCTTCACCTCGCAGGTGGCCATCGTGCAACCGCAGGTCGGCTGCATCGACGTCTTCAAGGAAGGCTTCGACGCCGGCGGCAGCCGCCTCGGCACGGTGCCCCCGTTCACATTCATCCTCGACGGCAGCGGTGCTCTGAACGTCCACACGAATAGCGCCGGCAGCGCGCGCTTCGTGAACGTTCCCGTCGGCCAACACACGGTCTCGGAAGTCACGGCCAGCGGCTGGACCCTCTTCAACACGACGCCCACGGGCGGCGTGGTGAACGTCGCCGCGGGTTCCACCTGCGCCGGCGTCGTCTTCAAAAACCGCCAGCAACCGCTGAACGCCGACGTCTCGATCGTGAAATCCGGACCGGCCACGGCCGTCCGCGGCGGCAACCTCACCTACAGCCTCACGGTCACGAACAACGGCCCGGCCGTCGCGCAGAACGTAATGGTCGACGACCAGCTCCCCTCCGGCCTCGGCACGCCCGTGGTGTCCGGCGCGGGATGCACGGTCAATAACGGCCTCGTGCACTGCGTGATCGGCCCGATGAACGTGAACGACCAACGCATCATCACGATCAACGTCCCCGTGCCGTCGCAGCAGACCTGCCAGCCCGGCTCGGTGACGAACACCGCCACCGTCACGTCGCAGAACGACTCGCAGGCGGGCAACAACGCGAGCTCCGTCACCACGCAGCTCCAGTGCCCCACGCAGCAGCAGGCGGACCTCCTGGTGCAGAAAACCGGCCCGGCCTCCGTGGTCCGCGGCCAGAACGCGCAGTACACGATCCTCATGAAGAACAACGGCCCGGCCGCGTCGCCGAACACGATCGTCGGCGACCCGCTCCCCGCGGGCACGACGTTCGTCGCCGCCCAATCCGATAACCGCTGCCAGCTCTCGGGCAACGCCGTCTTCTGCAACCTCGGCACGATGGCCCTGAACCAGCAGATCACGTTCACGCTCACGCTAAACGTCACCGCGCAGGCGCAGTGCCAGGCCGGAACGCTCCTCAACCGGGCGTCGGTCCTGGGCGACCTGCAGGATCCCTTCCTCGACAACAACCAGTCGACCTTCACGTCGCAGGTGACGTGCCCGAGCCCGACCACGGCCGACGTCTCGGTCGCGAAGACCGGACCGAGCACCGTCGTGCGCGGCACGAACCTCTCCTACGGCATCACGGTCAGCAACCTCGGCCCCGCCACCGCGAGCGGCGTCGTCCTCTCGGACGCCGTCCCCGCCGGCCTCACGCTCGTCTCCTCGGGTTCCGGCTGCTTGCTGAACAACGGCGTCGTGACCTGCCAAATCGGCGCCCTCCCGACCGCGCAAACGCGCACCTACTCGTTCGTGTATTCGACCGGCTCCGCCCAGAACTGCGCGGCGGGCACGGCCACGAACGTCGCCAACGTCACGTCGACCTCGACGGACCCGAACACCGCGAACAACCAGTCGACCGTCACGACGCAGATCACCTGCCCGTCGTCGACCGGCAAGGACGTCCAGATCGCGAAGACGGGCCCCTCGGTCGTCACGCGCGGCGAGAACTTCACCTACACGCTGACCGTCACGAACAACGGTCCGGCTACGGCCACGGGCGTCGTCGTCACCGACGTCCTCCCGAGCGGCCTCACGTTCGTCTCCACGAGCGCCGAATGCCAGAACCTGAACGGCGTCGTGACCTGCCAGGCGGGCACGATCGGCGCCGCACAATCGCGCGCGTTCTCGGTCACGGTGGTCGCCCCGGCCGTCAGCTCCTGCACGCAGGCGTCCGTCACGAACACCGCGACGGTCACGTCGTCGGGCACGGATAACAACGTCGGCAACAACTCGAGCTCGCTCACCACGCAGGTGAACTGCCCGAACGCGCAGCTCGGCTGCATCGACGTCATCAAGGAAACGTACGACACGAACGGCAACGTCCTCACGCCGGTCACGCAGTTCACGTTCAACCTCGACGGATCGCGCACCGCCGTCAACGACGGCCAGGGCCGCGCCCGCTTCGAGAACGTGACCCTCGGCCAGCACACCGTGACGGAAAACCTCCCGAGCGGCTGGACCCAGCTCCTCGTGACGCCTTCCGGCGGCCTCGTGAACGTCACGGCCGGCACGTGCGTCGCCGTCTCGTTCAAGAACAAGCAGACCATCCAGAACTCCGGAAGCTTCTCGATCACGAAGACCGACCACGAAACGGAAGTCGAACCGGGCGACACGCTCGAGTACGAAATCCGCGTCCGCAACAACTCCTCGGTCCGCGTCACGAACGTGACGGTGACGGACACGCTGCCCGACGAAGTCGAATTCCAGGACGCCTCGCCGAACGAGTCGTCCGAGAACGGCCGCGTGATCCGCTGGGAGAACCAGACGTTCGAAGCCAACGAAGAGAAGCTGTACCGCGTCGAAGTCGACGTCGACGACGACGCCGACGGCACGCTCTACAACACGGCCGAGGCGCGCGGCGTCTCCGCGACGGACCGCACAGACGTCGATGACAACGGCAACCACAACGGCAACGCGGAAATCGACCTGACCAAGACCGCGAGCACGTCGGAAGTGTTCCCCGGCGGCATCATCGATTACACGGTGCGCGTCCGCAACACGGGCGACGACCCGATCGAGAACCTCACCGTCACCGACCAGCTCCCGGCCGACGTGATCGTCATCGACGACGGCGACGCGGACAGCCGCAGCGGCCGCCGCCTGGAATGGGAAATCGACGAACTCGATGACGGCGACGAGGAAATCTTCCGCTACCGCGTCTCCGTGCCGACCTACATGGTCGCCGGCCAGATCATCCGCAACAACGTGTGCGTCGAAGCCGACGACCTCGACAACGACGAATGCGAAAGCGTGACCGTCAGCGTCCTGGGCATGATCCCGAAGACGGGTGCTAAGGCGCCGGAGCACGACACGCACCTGACGCCGGTCGCCGCGCACGACGCGCCGAGCGACGGGACCCTCCCCTTCTTCGGCCTCATCGCCCTCGCGGGCGCCGCCACGGGCGCGGGCCTCGGATTCGGCCGGAAGATGCTGTTTGGCATCTAAGCGGCTAAAGCATCGCCATCACGCCAATGAGGCTTCCTCGGGAAGCCTTTTTGGCATGTTTAGCAGTGAGGATCGACTGTTTTGCCCAGGAAAACATTGACAAAAAAGATCATATGGGCCAATACTATTTTCTTTCTATCTCTCTCCCTCCCGGTTTATGGTCCGTTCGACGTTGCAGAAGCGCACCGCTTCCGCCCTCCTCCTTACGACCATCGCGGTCCAGCTGCACGTCAGCGGAGCGCTCTCGGCGTTGCAGAACACGCCGGTCTTCCGGCCGTTCATCGGCGTCCCCGCTGCGGAAGCGCAGACGACGGGCTTCTATGATGAAGGCGCCATGCCGAAGTACGGCAAGACGTGGATCGCGTCGATCACGTGCCGCGATTCGAACGGGGCCACCACGACGATCGGCGGAACGGGAAACCCCGAAGTGGTGAAGAACGCCGTGCGCCAAGCCATCGCGAACCGCGGCCTCGGCCTCACGCCGCCGAACAACCCGATCGTCCGCACGGACGGCGGCACGGGAGCGGGTTTCAACTGGAACGACAACAGCGGCACGCCCGCGCTGAACGACCTCAATGCCGTGTGCCAGATCCTTGGCTATCCCACGTACATCAGCTCGACCTGCCGCGACGAAGAGCGTTCGGGCATCTACCCGAACGGCAAGTGCAACTTCCACTCGCCCGAAGACAACCAACTCTCGCGCCTGAGCGGCACCTTCACGACCTCCGCCTGCAGCGACGGCGTGGATAACGACGGCGACGGACGCGTCGACTTCCCCTCCGATCCGGGCTGCGTGAACGCGCAGGACACCGACGAAGCGGATCCGACGAACAACGCCCGCTGCTTGAGCATCATCACCCCGAACGTCATCAACGTGGGCCAGCAATTCCAGGCCACGGTCACGATGCAGAACAACGGCGGCACGACGTGGAGCACGAGCAACTACAAACTCAGCTCCGAGAACCCCATGGATAACCTCACGTGGGGCATCAACCGCGTGGACCTCCCGCAGAACACCGCGGTGAACGGCAGCGCGACCTTCACGTTCACGGCCACGGCGCCGTCGACGCAGGGAACGTACAACTTCGATTTCGGCATGGTGCAGACCAACCTCGGCCACTTCGGCGAGATCTGCCGCAAGAGCCTCACCCTGACGCCGGTCCAGTGCCCGTCGTCCACGGTGAACGCCACCTTCGAAGGCAACCAAGGACCGTGGGAAGACGTCGCCCCGAACGGCGACGCCAAGGCCCCGACCTTCGTGGGCAACGTACAGCCCGGCACCGTCATGAAAGTGAACTCGGTGAACGGGACGTACTCCGCCCGCATCTACGGCGGCGTCGACCAACTCCCGGTGAGCTGCGACAACGGCACGCTCAGCTTCACGGGCAACAGCAACAGCACGATCTCGAGCATCAAGCTCAACGCGATCGGCAGCAACGGCGTCACGGTGCCGAACGGCGCCACGCGCGCGTTCGTGAGCCACGACGAACCCGGCTCGTTCAACTACTTCGATAACTCCGGCAACCGCGACCACCGCGCCCCCTGCCAGGTGAACTTCGGCATCGTGCCGACGTCGTGCCAGCAGCCCCAGTGCCGCGACGGCCTCGATAACGACGGCGACGGACTCACCGACTTCCCGGCCGATCCGGGCTGCATCAACCAGGACGACAACGACGAATCGCCGCGCAACATCGGCAACCTCGACGTCGAAAAGGTCCTCGACGGCCAGATCGTCCCGGGCCAGACGGCGCAGTACACGATCACGGTCCGCAACAACGGCAACGTCGCCGCGCAGAACGTGAACGTCTACGACTACTTCCTCGACGACCAGGACCTCAAGTACGTGCCCTTCACGTACGTCTCGAGCGCCGGCGTGAACTGCTCCTACCAGTCGGGCCTCCAGCAGGTGTCCTGCCCGGTCGGGACGGTCGCCGCCGGATCGACGGTCACGATCACCCTCCGCTTCAACGTCCCGCAAACCCAATCCTGCAACACGCAGGTAAAGAACCGCGTCGACGCGTGGATCAACGGTCAGCAGGCCGGCGCCGACACCGACGACGTCTCGTCGGGCGTCCAGTGCCCCTTCCAGTGCTCCGACGGCCGCGATAACGACGGCGACGGACTCACGGACTTCCCGCAGGATCCGGGCTGCGTAAACGCGCAGGACAACGACGAATTCAACGCTCCCCAGTGCCAGGACGGCATCGATAACGACCAGGACGGCGTCACGGACTACCCGAACGACTTCTCCTGCTCATCCCCGACGGACAACGACGAAACGAACCCCAAGGCCGCCTGCCAGGACGGCCTCGATAACGACAACGACGGACGCGTCGACTTCCCGCAGGACGTCGGTTGCGTGAACAACCAGGACAACGACGAAACGGATCCCTACACGTTCCTCTACGTGTACAAAACCGGCCCCGTCGACGCCACCCGCGGCTCGAACATCCCCTACACGATCAACGTCCGCAACAACGGCGCTTCCATCGCGCAGAACGTGGTGGTCCAGGACATCTTCCCGACCGGCCTCTCGTTCGTCGCCGCCCAAAGCACCGCGGGCTGCACGGCGGGTCCGAACACGATCACCTGCAACGTCGGCGCCATCCAGCCCGGCCAAGACAAGGAACTGACGCTCGTCTTCACCGCCACCACGACGGTCGCGTGCGAAGGCATCGTCCAGAACCGCGCGCAGGCCACGGCCTCGAACGTGCAGGGCACGAGCGTGGGCAACCAGTGGTCCACGACGATCCACTGCACCGCGCAGTGCCAGGACGGCATCGACAACGACGGCGACGGAGCGACGGACTACCCGAACGACTTCAGCTGTTCGTCCCCGACCGACACCGACGAAACGAACCCGAAGGCGGCCTGCCAGGACGGCGTCGACAACGACGGTGACGGCCTGACGGACTTCCCCCAAGACCCGGGCTGCGTCAGCAAGCAGGACAACGACGAATCGAACGCGTCGCAGTGCAACGACGGCATCGACAACGACGGCGACGGAGCGACCGATTACCCGAACGACTTCAGCTGTTCGTCCCCGACCGACACCGACGAAACGAACCCGAAGGCGGCCTGCCAGGACGGCTTCGACAACGACTTCGACGGCAAAGTCGACTTCCCGCAGGATCCCGGTTGCGCCAGCAAACAGGATAACGATGAATTCAACGCCCCGTTGCCCGCCTGCCAGGACGGCATCGACAACGACGGCGACGGACGCGTCGACCTCCAGGATCCGGGCTGCAGCGGCCCCACTGACACGAACGAAGGCGACGAAGCGCAGTGCCAGGACCTCCGCGACAACGACGGGGACGGCCTGACGGACTTCCCCTTCGATCCGGGCTGCGCGAGCCCCTCGGATAACGACGAATTCAACCAGACCCAAACGGTGGACGTGCAGATCACGAAGACCGGCCCGGCGAGCGTCGTCCGCGGCCAGACCCTCGTCTACACGATCCAAGTCGGCAACGCCGGAAACGCGCAGGCCACGAACGTGACGGTCGTCGACCAGATCCCGGCCGGCGTCACCTTCAACGACAACGCCAGCTACTTCCCCTGCCAGCAGCAGGGCAACCAGGTCTCGTGCCCCATCGGCACGCTGCCCGCGGGCGTGTTCGGCTCGTTCCAGATCTCCTTCGACGTCCCGACGGTCCCGAACTGCGTCCAAGGCCAGACGCAGCCCATCGTGAATACGGCGACGATCACCGCGACCGAAGACAGCGCGACGACGGGTAACAACGCGTCGTCGACGGCGAACGCCCCGGCGCGCGTCGATTGCCCCGCCTCGCCCCAGTGCTCCGACGGCATCGATAACGACGCCGACGGCGCCACGGACTTCCCGAACGACTTCAGCTGTTCCTCCCCGACCGACACCGACGAAACGAACCCGAAGGCGGCCTGCCAGGACGGCTTCGACAACGACTTCGATGGTCTCACAGACTTCCCGTTGGACCCCGGTTGCGCCAGCAAACAGGACAACGACGAAGCCAACGCCCCGGCCACGCAGTGCACCGACGGCATCGATAACGACGGCGACGGACGCATCGACACGCAGGACGCGGGCTGCGCCAACCCGACGGACAACAACGAAGGCGACGGCGCCGCCGACCTCGGCGTCACGCTGAACGGCCCGTCGACGGTGCAGGGCGGCACGAACGCCACGTACATCGCGACGATCTCGAACAACGGCCCCGACGCCGTCACCACGCCCGCCACGATCCGCATCGCGATCCCGAACGGCGTCACCTTCAACCCGAACTCCTCCAGCCCCGGCTGCGTCCAGAACGGCAACGCGGTGGTCTGCTCGGGCATCACGCTCGGCACGACCTTCCCGAACAACCAGACGCAACGCACGATCTCGTTCTCGGTCCCGGGAAACCAACTCGGTTCCCGCGGCACGAACCTGATCGACATCGCGTTCGGCGTCGAGACGGCGCAGGCGCAGGCGGTGGGCGTGTGCAACACGACGATCGTCGTGACGGTGACGATCCCGCAGAACGCCAACCCCGATCCGAACCAGACGAACAACACGGCCACGGTCTCGACGTTCGTGTCCTGCCAGCAGTTCCAGTGCAGCGACGGCATCGACAACGACGGCGACGGACGCACGGACTTCCCGAGCGATCCGGGCTGCACCTCGGCCCAGGACAACAACGAAGGCGACGAAGCCGCGTGCCAGGACCGCCGCGACAACGACGGCGACGGCCTCGTGGACTGGCCGCTCGATCCGGGCTGCGTGAGCCCGACGGACACCGACGAATTCAACGCCCCGTTGCCCGCCTGCAGCGACGGCCAGGACAACGACCATGACGGCCGCATCGACATGCTCGATCCGGGCTGCAGCAACCCGCAGGACACCAACGAAGGCGACGATCCCGCCTGCAGCGACCGCATCGACAACGACAACGACGGCTTGGTCGACTGGCCGCTCGATCCGGGCTGCGTCGGCCCGACCGACACGGACGAAACCAACGCCCTGCCCCAGTGCAGCGACGGCCTCGACAACGACTTCGACGGCAAGGTCGACATGCTCGATCCGGGCTGCAGCAGCCCGCAGGACAACAACGAAGGCGATGATCCGGTCCAATCCGGCTGCGTCGAGATCACGAAGCAGACGTTCGACCCGCACGGCACGGCGCTCCCGGTGACCGCGCAGTTCACGTTCATCCTCGACGCCACCCGCGTCGCCTACAACGATTCCACGGGCCGCGCGCGCTTCGATAACGTCCTCGCCGGCACCCACACGGTCGCCGAAATCATCCCGTCCGGTTGGACGCAGCTGTCGATCACGCCGGCCAACGGCCTCGTGACGGTCGCCCCCGGCCAGACCTGCGCCCAGATCACCTTCCGCAACCGCCAGGTGTTCGTCGCCAACGCGCAGTGCAACGACGGCTACGACAACGACGGCGACGGATTGGTCGACTACCCGCAGGACACGGGCTGCTCCAGCGCCACGGACAACGACGAGTACAACAGCACGTTCGTGCCGCAGTGCCGCGACGGCATCGACAACGACGGCGACGGGCTGAGCGACTACCCGCTGGACCCGGGCTGCGCGAACCAGGACGACAACAACGAGCAGAACCAATCGGTGACGCCCGCCTGTTCCGACAACCTGGATAACGACGGCGACGGCCTGAAGGACTACCCGGCCGATCCGGGCTGCGCCAACGCGCTCGACACCGACGAAACGAACGCCGCCGGCTCCTACGCCTGCAACGACAACGTCGACAACGACGGCGACGGCGTGAAGGACTTCCCGCAGGATCCGGGCTGCTCCAGCGCCACGGACAACGACGAGTTCAACTTCCGCGTCCCGCGCTGCTCCGACGGCATCGATAACGACGGCGACGGATTGAAGGACTATCCCCAGGACACCGGCTGCACCACGCCGTACGACGACAACGAGTACAACGACCGCCTGTGGCTCGACCGCTGGCGCGAGTGGTGGAACTGGAACTGGTAAATCCGCCGATACTCACGACGAGGGGGCCGAAAGGCCCTCTTTTCGTATCAGAGCTCCACCACGAACTCCTTCACGATCTCGGGCACGACGGCGTAGAGCCCGTCCATGCCTTTGCGTTCTTCCTCGGAAAACGCGCTCACGACCCAGTTGGCCAGATCGACCTTCTCGGGCTTCGGGCCGATGCCCAGGCGCAAGCGCGGGAATCCTTCGCCGACGTGTTCGATGATCGACTTCAGTCCGTTGTGCGTGCCGGCGCTGCCGGACTTCCGCAGGCGCGGCGTGCCGAGCGGCAGGTCGATGTCGTCGCAGACGACGAGCACGTTCTGCGCGGGATCGAGCTTGTAGAAATCGACGACCTTGCGGACCGCCTCGCCCGAGAGGTTCATGAACGTGTGGGGCTTGAGGAGCAGCACGGGCACGATGCCGATGCGCGCTTCGAGCGTCTCCCCGCCGAACTTCGGCGCCTGTTTCCAGTCGCCTGTGCCGTAGTGCTTGGCGAGTTCGTCGAGCGCGTGGAAGCCCGCGTTGTGCCGGGTCTTCTCGTACGCTTTGCCGGGATTCCCGAGGCCGACGATGACGAGGGAGGGCTTCATCGCGAGAGGTGTTTGATGGCGTGCTCGAGGACGCGCACCGCGCGGTCGATCTGCGCGGGGTTCGCGGACGCATCGTGCTCGTGCGCGAGGACATTGCGCAACTTATGCGCTTCCCACACCGCCTGGATGTTCGGGATGCGCGGACCGGCCTTCTTCAACTTGTCGCCGAGCGATCCCGCGAACCCGAGTTCCGCGAGCGCGAGGTCGAGCACCGTGTCCATCGACCAGACACGCCGGACGGGGTCCTGTTGTGAAATGGCTTGCGCAAGCGCTTTTTCGACCTTCGCTTTCGACGCCCCCGACATGCCGCGGCGACGCGTTTTCAGCACGACGCCGGCAAGGACGATCGCCGCCAGGAGCGCGAGGACGCCGACGGAGATCCACATCCCCGTCATTCGTCGTCTTCGTCGGAAGCGATGCCCAATTCCTTCATGTTCATCTGGTTGGCGAGGAGCGACGAGAGCATCTTCTGCACCTCCTTGCCGTCGCGCAGGTTTTTCTTATGCAGGTACTTCTCCTGGTTCGCGAGGAGCAGCGACTCGATTTTCTTCGGGCGCTTCACCGACTCGAGCGACACGCTGTCGCCCGTCGAGATTTTTTCCACGGAGATCACGCCGACTTGCAGGAGCGTGCCGATCACGCCCTTGATCTCGTAACTCACGCCCTGGATGTCGCTGTAGAGGATGCGCGCCGATTCGCGGTGGAACCATCCGTGCCACGCGACGTCGATGATCCCTTCGTTCGTGATGATCCACGCGTCGAGGAAGTAATCGAAGAAGCTGCGCAGCCACCACACGGCGACCACGGCGCCGAACACGCCGCAGAGGATGAACATCGCGCGCGTCGGGAAGCCGACCGCGAGCAATGCATCGAAGGCGATCCACGCTGTGGGCCACAGGAGCGCCCTCACGCCGAGCAACCAGTGCTTGTGCACCACGCGGACGAGCGTCTCGTCGTCGTCGAGATGCTTCGTGAAGAGCATTTTCTGCAGCATCAGGCCGATTGTACCCGCGCGGGGCCGCGCGAAACAGGCCGATCCGCTGTACAGCCGGAGGCCGCGCTCCTACCATGCGGACATGGCGCACGCGCCCGCACAACGAGGGTTTTGGTTCCACGTTCTCGACGTCGTGTTCAACATCGCCGTGATCGTGGCGATCGTCACCGCGATCCGCACGTTCCTCGTGTCGCCGTTCAAAGTGGAAGGCAGTTCGATGGTCAGCACGCTCGAGGACCACGAGTACATCGTCATCAACAAACTCGCGTACATCCTGGGAGACCCCAAGCGCGGCGACATCGTGGTGTTCCGTCCGCCGAGCGAGCCCAGCAAGTACTACGTCAAGCGCGTCATCGGCGTGCCCGGCGACACCGTCGACATCCGCGGCGGCAACGTCTACGTCCGCCCGGACGGCGAGGAATCGGAAGCCGAGCTGGCGGAACCCTACCTGGACGAAAACAACCAAGGCGCGACCTACCGCCATCCGCCGAACAGCGGCGACCGGACGCCGACGGTCTACAAAGTGCCGGACAACGAATACTTCCTCCTCGGCGACAACCGCCAAGGCAGCCACGATTCGCGCAGTTTCCGCGTCGACGGCAAGGAAGCCCCTTTCGTTCCGGACCAGGACATCAAGGGACGGGTCTGGTTCGTGGTGCTGCCGATCACGAAAGTGCACGCGTTTTCCGCCCCCGATTACGACCTCGAGGGGGCCGGAGACGCCCAGGAATAAGCTTGCAAACGCCTTCAGATAGCCTATAATGGCTTCGAGCCCCGAAGGGCTTTTTTACGAAGCACGCCTATGCAGCCGATCATCACCTTCGTCCAAGATTCCATCGTCGAACTCCGCCAGGTCCGCTGGCCCACGCGCCAACAGGCCGTGCGTCTGTCGGGCATCGTGATCGCCTTCACGCTCGCGTGCACCGTGGTGTTCGGCGCCCTCGATTTCGGCCTGTCCGAACTCCTGCGGTATCTCTTGTCGTTCGCCGCGTAATCCCTTCCTTCCTCTTTTTCCCATGGCAAAGCAGGACCCCAATGCAGGACGGAACTGGTACGTCGTTCACACCTACGCAGGGTACGAAGACGCTGTCGCCTCGGCGCTGAAACAGCGCATCGAGAGCTTCAACATGGGCGACTACATCTTCGACGTGCAGGTGCCGAAGGAGAAGCAGCTCGTCTTCAAGAAGGGCGATCCGGTCGAGGAAGAGCGCAAGCTGTTCCCGGGCTACGTGCTCGTGGACATGAAGGTCACCGACGAATCGTGGTACCTCGTGCGCAACACGCCGAACGTCACGGGCTTCGTCGGCTCGGGCAACATCCCGGTGCCGGTCACGCCCGAGGAATTCGGCGTCATCCAGCGCCGCATCGGCGAACAGCAGGCGAAGTTCAAGAGCGACTTCCAGGTGGGCGACCTCGTCATCATCGTCGACGGTCCGTTCAAGAACTACGAAGGAACCGTGGACTCGGTCGACGTCGACAAGGGCAAGCTCACGGTGCTCGTGGTCATCTTCGACCGCGAAACGCCGGTCGAACTCGACTTCACGCAGGTGAAGAAGAAGTAAGCCCGCGCATCCAACGCATCCGCAAAGACCGGCCCCCGGCCGGTCTTTTCATGCCGGCCGCAGCGTCCGCCGCGTGGCGAACGGGAGCAACGCCGCGAGGCCCGCGAGGGATATCGCCTGCCCCAAGAGGAACCCGAGCGGGATCGCCTGCACGCCGATGTGCGGTGCCAGCGCCCACGCGACGACGATGGCGATCGCGCCGTTCACGACACTGAGCACGGCCGGCAACGCCGTGACGTGCAGCGAATAGTAGGAACGCAACACGAGGTGGTTGAGGCTCTCGAACGGGATGCTGACCGCGTACACGAGGATCGCCGCGGAGAACGACGCGTACACGCTATCGATGTGCACGAGCTTCGCCGCGATCGGGGTCGCCACGACGAGCGCGATCGCCGCGGGCACGGTGAGCGCGACGATCGTCGTCACGCCTTTGCGCACGTACAACACGAAGCGGTCTTTTTCGCCGCGGGCCGCCGCTTGCGACATGAGCGGGAACGCCGACTGCGCGAGCGCGATGCCGATGACGCCGACGACGAACGATTGGAAATTGCGCGCGTTGCTGTTCACGACGATCGATCCCGGCGACAGGCCCGACGCGATCGTGTCGAACAGCAGCAGCTGGAGTTGGAGCACGGCCAGCGCCGCCATGCGCGGCAGCATGAGAAGCCCCATCGTGGATAAATCGGGATCCCAGAAACGGAGCCTCGGCCTGTACCCCGACCACACGGCCCCCACTAGGCGGATGAGCACGTAGACGACGGCGCCGCCTAGCGTGCCGAGCATCGGACCGAGCGGTCCGTACGCGGGCGTCAGCCAGAGCGTGCCCATGATCGTGCCCGCGGTGTAGAGCACGGGCGTAAGGCCGTAGAGCCAATATTTTTGGACGGTGACCAGGTATTGCCCGAGGCTGTTGCCGCACACGAAGAGGAAGTTCGTGAGCAGCGCGATGCGCCCGAATTGGATGTAGAGCTCCAGGGAGCGGCCGTCGAAATCGACGAGCGCGGGGGCCACGTACGGGAAGAGCAACCCGAAGGCGAGCGCGAGAGCGCCGAACACCAGCGAACCGATGCTCATGACGCTCGAGAGCAAATCCGACGAATCCCCGCCCTTGGCGTGGGCGCGGGCCAGGAGCGGCACCAACACCGTCGCGATGCCCGACATCACCGTGAGCTGGAAGAGGAGGTCGCTGGGCCGGAAACTCGCGATGTAGGCGTCGACGACCGACAGGTCCCCCGAAAACGTCTGGTTAAGCAAGCGGTCGCGCAACAGCCCCGCCACCGACGCCGCAGCTTGCGTGACCGCGAGGACGGCCGCGCCGCCGAGGATCCGGTGTTGCCCGACGTGCGCTTTCAGGAAGGCGAACATGGTTCCATGGTAGACGAACGCGATCAGGATGCGAAACGCCGACCCTGAACAGTCCCGCGGCGACACCCCCCGGTGTAGAGTCGGGGCATCTTTCCCGCTCCACGATGCGCCTCTCCGCCGCACTCCTTCCCCTGCTCCTCGTTCCCGCCGTCGCTTTCGCGGATTCCGGCGCGACGGTGATCGACGAATCGTCCTCGCAGGTGCTGGCGCCGGATAACACGGATACGGCCATCCCCGAAGGAACGGCGAGCGTCACGATCGAGCAGGTGTCGCTCGTCCCGGGCGTCCAGGGATCCTGGCTCTTGTCCTTCCCCGACCACACGCAACGCACCGGCACCGTCGGCGCCGAGGTGCTCACCGACATCCCGAGCGGCAATTACGTCCTCTACGCCAACCTGCCGAACGGCACGCTCTCGACCATCCGCATCTACAAGAACGGCGTGCTCGATAAATTCTTCGAGCGCCAGCAAACGCCGTTCGCCCTGTACCCCGGCGACGACATCCGCATCGCGATCCACTACCGCCTCGACAAAACAGGCACGGTGTCCGTGCAGAGCGACCCCACCGGCACGCACTTCGTGCTCTACGGGCCCGATGAAGCCGTGTACGACGGCACGACGCCCGCGACGTACGAGGATTTGCCCGAAGGACAGTACAAGGTGCTCTACGACGCCTTCGCCGAAGGATGCATCACCCCCGCGCCGAAAGCCGGGCAATTGGTGAAGGATTCGCGCGTGTCGTTCGACGTGAAGTTCGACTGCCCCGCGGCGAACAAAGCGCGCGAGCGCCAGGCGAAGGACTCGAAGAAGTACCTCACGATCGTCGTGGGCGGCAAGGACGTGCAGCTCCAGGACGTGCAGCAGAGCGATTGGTTCTCGACGTACGTCTTCGAAGCGGCCAAACGCGACATCCTCTCGGGCTACAAGGACGCCGAGGGCAACCCGACGGGAGCGTTCGGCCCCGGCAACAGCGTCACGGTCGCGGAACTCGGCAAAATCGCGCACCGGATGGCGGGCATCGCCGAAGACGCGTTCAAGACCGCGCAGCCGAAGAACCCCGCGGGGGCCGGACAATGGTTCTCGCCGTTCATCGCCAGCGCGGAAAACCGCGGATGGATCATCTACGCCGACGGGACGATCGACCCGACGCGCCCCGCCACCCGCGGCGAAGTGCTCGTGACGCTCATGCAGGCCTTCGACGTCGGCCTGCGGTGGCAGAAAGGCAACGTGTTCACGGACGTTCCCGTGACGTATCCGTACGCCGCGGCCATCGAAACCGCCGCCGCCGACAAGGTCGTCTCTGGCCGCACGGACGCCGACGGCAAGCCCACGGGCGCCTTCGACCCCGACGCGTCGATCACGCGCGCGGAAATCGCCAAGATCATCACGACGCTCCTCGACACGTACAAATCGCCGACCGCCCTGCGCAACGCGGCGAACAAGAAGCAGGATTAAGCGGCGAGCCCCTCGGCACGCTCGGGGTGACAGAAGGATTACTGTTGCAAAATTTTGCCCGCCAACGACGTCACGTCGCCCGCGCCCATGGTGACCACCACGTCATGGGGTTTCAGGCCTTCCGCAAGCCATTGTAAGGTTCCCTCCAGCCCGCCGCCGTCGACGACCGTCGTCGCGCTGCCGGCCGCCACGTCGGCGATGAAACGGAGGAAATCCACTTTGGCCGAATCGGATTCGCCGCGGGCGCCGTACACGTTCGGCATCACCACGAGATCGACGCCGCGGAACGCGGTGAGGAATTCGTCGTACAGTTTCAGCGTGCGGTCGTGCGTGTGCGGCTGGAACACGACGACGATGCGGCGGCCGGGATACCCTTCCTTGATTCCCTGGAGCGACCCCGCGATCTCCGCGGGATGGTGCGCGTAGTCGTCGATGACCGTCACGCCGTCCGAGTCACGGGTGCCCTTCACTTCCATGCGCCGCCACGTGCCGCGGAATCCCGCGAGCGAGCGGAGTGCCGACTCCTCGGCGATGCCGAAGTGTTTCGCGGTCGCGAGGGCCAACCGGGCGTTCTGCCGCATGATGTCGCCCGGTACGCCGACCACGGGCAGGTCCGCCGCGTCGGCGTTGATGCCCGGATGCCCGCTGCGCGCGACGACCTCTTTGCACGTGTCGTCCGACGCGTGGAGCACCACGGGATTGCCTTCGGGTTCCAAACGGAAGAAATCGACGAACGCCTGCCGGTAGTCCTCGAGCGATCCGTAGGCGTCGAAGTGGTCGCCGTCGACGGTGGTGAGCACCGCGACGTCCGGCGAAAGGTAATGGAACGATTTCCGGTACTCGCACGCTTCGACGATGAAGATCTCGGACGCGCCTTTCCGCCAGTTGCGCCCCGCGAGGTCGGGCGATTTCGTGCCGACCACGACCGAGGGGTCTTTGCCCGCGTCGATGAACGCCTTCGCGATCATGGCGGTCGTCGTCGATTTGCCGTGCGTGCCGCACACGGCGATCACGGTGTAGTTCTCGCTCAGCTCGCCGAGGGCGCGGAAGTACGACTGCTGCTCGATGCCGAGATCGGTCGCTTTCCTGCGCTCCGGCGCGTCCGGCGGGACGGCTTCCGAATAGACGAAGAGATCGACATCGCCCGTCACGTGCGAGCCGTCCTGGTCGAGGAAGACCTCGATGCCCTGGCCGCGGAGGTCGTCGAGCAAGGCGCTGTCCGATTTATCGCTGCCGCGCACGACGTGCCCGTTGGCGCGCTGCAACGCCGCGTAGGCGCTGAGCCCGATGCCGCCGATGCCGCTGCAGTAGATCACCATGGTCCTAGTGTAGACTGTCCGCCGTCATGGCGTACAACCGGGTCACCCAACCGGTCAGCAAGCAGCTGACGATCATCATCGGCCTCACCGTCGTGGGGTTCATGGCGTTCGGCTTGGCGCTGTCGTTTTACCGCAACATCCTCTTCGAACAAACCCTGGGCGACATCGAGAACGAAAACGCCCGGATCGCCGGGACGATCGAGCAGGGATACGGCGACCTGGAGTACTACCGCTCGGCGCAGTACAAAGACAAATACGCCAAGGAAAACCTCGGCAAAGTGAACGCCGGGGAAAAGCTCATCATCATCACGCCCGATCCCAACGCGCATAGCCCCTTGGCCCAGAGCGGCTCGACGGACCAGGAGCGGCGCGAAGCGGCGTATTTCGAACTGCTGCAGCAAATGCCGGTCATCGAACACTGGCAACTCTTCCTCTTCCAGCGCAAGAAACTGGAGGAACTGCGTAAGAACATCTGAGGCCGAACGCTTGTGTTATGGCGATCCGTCGCTAGAATCCTTCCACTTCCGCGGGGTGGAGCAGCCCGGTAGCTCGCGAGGCTCATAACCTCGAGGTCACAGGTTCAAATCCTGTCCCCGCAACCAATTTGATCGCCCTAAAGCCCCCAAACGGGGCCTTTTTTGTGCTTGCGCGGCCATGATCTTTCGGTAGAATCCCCGTACCCTATGGCACATAAGAAAGCAGGTGGCACAACAGAAAACGGCCGAGATTCTCGGGCCAAACGCCGTGGCGTAAAGCGCTTCGGTTCGCAGCTGGTGAAAGCCGGCGAGGTCATCGTGCGCCAGAAGGGCACGCTCTTCCGCATCGGAAAAAACACGTACATGGGCAAGGATTTCACCATCCACGCCGAAGTCGCCGGCAAAGTGAAGTTCTCGCGCACGAAGCTCTCGAACTTCACGGGCAAGCGCATGTGGGCGACGCTCGTGCACATCGAACCCGCGAAGGCCTGAGCCTCCGCTTCGCCTTTCCCCCTTCCCCTGCCGCACGGTAGGATTTCCGCATATGTTCATGGATCTTGGCGCCGGCCCCGGTGAAAACGCCTCGCCCGACGAAGGCGGCGGCAGCGGCGGCGAAACCCTCAGCGAAGAAGCCCGCGCCCGGTTCGCCGGCGCGGCGGCGGCGCAGCAGCAAGCCAGGAAAGACGAACGGAAAGCTAAGAAGCGCGACGACGGCGTCGCCCAGATGATCATGGCGTTCCTCACGGACACGCAGCGCACGCACCTCGCGACGCTCATTTCGCGGCTCGTCGCGCTCGACTGCCCCTCGCCGTTCCTCCTCGCGATCCTCTCGCTCGTGAACGCCGACTGCACGAAGGCCGTCGACGAGTACTTGGCGGAACAAGGCTCGCCCGCGGATCCCGACACGACCGCCCTCGCCGCGCTCGGCGAAACGAACCTGCCCGCAGAAGCCAACGCGACCCTCGAGAAGTGGATCCTCTCCATGGAGCTCGTCCTCGCCACGAACCCGGTGCAGATCCTCGCCGCCCTCATCGTGGAGGAAGGCAACATCGACGGCACGGTGCTGCAGCTCACGACCTTCGTCCTCGACGAATTCATGAAATCGCACGGCAAGCCCGTGCAGTTCGCGGCGCTGCAAAGCGCGACCATCTCGATCCTGCAGGCGGTGTTCGAGGATTACATGCACCACGCCCCGCTGCCGGAAGCCGCGAAAAACGAGGACGACGAGTGATCCCCTTCGGCAGGCTCAGGGTGACAGCGGATTAATCGCGCTTGAGCACGCTCAGGAACGCTTCCTGCGTGATGGTCACTTTGCCCATCTGCTTCATGCGCTTTTTGCCTTTCTTCTGCTTATCGAGGAGCTTGTTCTTGCGCGAGACGTCGCCGCCGTAGAGGTAGCCGGTCACGTCCTTGCGCATGGCGCCGATCGTTTCGCGGGCGACGACCTTGCCGCCGATCGCCGCTTGGATCGCGATTTCGAACTGCGCCTTCGGCAATACCTCTTTTAGGCGTTTGCACACGATAGCTCCCACGCTGTGTGCTTCGCTGCGGTGCACGATCGTCGAGAGCGCTTCGGCCGGTTCGCCCGCGAGCAGGATCTGCAATTTCACCAAATCGCCGCTGTGGTACCCGAGCGGTTCGTAGCTCATGGAGCCGTACCCTTCGGTCGAACTCTTCAGGCGATCGAAGAAATCGAGGACGATCGACTGGAGCGGGACGTCGAACTTCATGAGCACGCGCTGCGCGTCGAGGTACTCCAACGCCTTCTGCGTGCCGCGTCGTTCCTGCAGCATCTGCATCACGATGCCGACGTCGACGTCGCGGCACACGACTTCGAGCGCCACCCACGGCTCGCGGACCTGTTCGATGATCACGGGATCCGGAAAGTCCGCCGGGTTGCTGATGCGCGCGGTGTCGGGCTCGTCGACCTTGAGCAGCGAGCTGCGCACGTACTCGGCCGGGTTCTTGGCGGCCATCTTCACCTCGTAGAGCACGCTCGGCGCGGTGACGATGAGATCGCAATTATGTTCGCGTTCCAGGCGTTCTTGGACGATTTCGAGGTGCAGGAGCCCGAGGAACCCGCAGCGGAACCCGTTGCCGAGGGCGGCGTTCTGTTCCGGTTCGGTGGAGAGCGCGCTGTCGTTGAGCGTCAGTTTCTCGAGCGCGTCGCGCAGGTCCGGGTACTTGTCGGCTTCGGTCGGGTACAACCCCGCGAACACCATCGGCTGCACGAGTTTGTAGCCCGGCAAGAGTTTCAGGTCCGGCGCCGACGCCATCGTGTCGCCCACGCGGACCAGGCGGACGTCCTTCATCCCTGAGACGACGTACCCGATCTGGCCGAGGACCATTTTGTCGTCCGGCACGTAGTGCGGCGAGAAATGGCCGACTTCCTGGACGTCGAACTGCGTTTTTTGGCCGAGGAGATGCACCTTCATCCCCTTCTTCAACTCACCTTCGATCACGCGGACGTACGCGATGGCGCCGCGGTAGCCGTCCATGAACGCGTCGAAAATGAGCGCCCGGGTGCCGCCGCCCGCCGGCTGGACCGTCGGCGCCGGGATGCGCGCCGCGACCGCGTCGAGCACCTGGTCGACGTTCGTGCCGTCCTTGGCCGAAATCCTGAGGATATCCTCCTTTGCGCACCCGATGAGCTTCACCACTTCCTCGCTCACGCGCTCGGGATCGGCGGCGGGCAGGTCGATTTTGTTCAGCACGGGGATGATCGTCAGGTCGTGCTCCATCGCCATCATGAGCACCGCGATCGTCTGGGCTTGGATGCCCTGCGACGCGTCGACGAGGAGGATAGCGCCTTCGCACGCGGCGAGACTGCGCGACACTTCGTAGCGGAAGTCGGTATGGCCCGGCGTATCGATGAGGTTGTACTCCACGCCCTTCCATTCCATGCGGACCGGCGTGAGCTTGATTGTGATCCCCCGCTCGCGCTCCAAATCGAGCATGTCGAGCGTCTGGCTCTTCATTTCGCGCTTCTGCAACGTGCCCGTCAGTTCGATCATGCGGTCCGACAACGTCGATTTGCCGTGGTCGATGTGCGCGATGATGCAGAAGTTGCGGATATCCATGGAAGCCGCGGTAGAGTAGCAAAAAACGCGCCGAATGGATACGGTGCCTTTCGGGGTTTCGGGCGCCGTTTAGTGGATATACGCGAAGATATCACCCACCGCCGGCGGCATGACCGCTGGCCCCAGCTTTTTTTGCGCGTCGAATATGGCTTCCTGGATGAGGTTGTGGACGTCGATCTCGGTCGTGATCGCGGCGAACTTTTCGCGTCGCGCTTCGACGGCCGCGCCGACCGCCACCGTGATTTTCCGCAGGTTCCCGGGCTCGAGGTGAAGATCCGGATTGCCGAGGGCGCGGTAATACTGGTCGAGCTTCGTCCGGATCGCCCCTTCGACGGCGGCGTTATCGAATCGCGGGACGGGATCGACGGCATCGAGGACTTCGGGCGGCAGCGGCGCGATTTTCGCCTTGTCATTGAACAAGCCAAGAAGATCCGACGACGCGGGCTGCCATGCGCCAACCGTTTCTTCGGCGGCCGCCTTTTCTTCCAATTCTTCCCCGTAGCGTTTCTCCTCCTCGGAGATCCTGCGCTCCCCGCCCACGCGGCCGTTATTCACGCGGAGGCGCTCGAACGAATCCGCCCAATCCCGCGCCGAAACCTCGCGCGATGTCGTCCGCGGCGTCGCGATCGACACCGTTTCCCATCCTCCGGTCGCGTTTTGTCGCAGGAGCACGAGACGGCTGTCCTTGCCTTCGCCCAGGCGCACGCCCCACGTGGAGCGATCGATCTGCGTGAGCACCCCCGGCCGCTCGCCGGCGCGGAACATGCGCTCCGCCCTGGACGTCCCTTTCAGGAGCTCCACGTCCTTCTTCTCGCCTTGCGCCGCGCGCTGGGCCACGATCTCGCGCAGGAACAGCGACCGCTTTTCCTCCGGAAGCCGCACGAGAGGATTGCCCAGGACGGGCAAACCGACCTCGAGATACCCCGACCCTTCGCTGCGGATACCGGCGATTTGCACGTACGAAGGCTCTTTGCCATTCCCGGCGTGCTCGGGATCGTCGCCGAGCGACAAGGGATCGCTGGAATAGACGAACGTGACGAGGTAACGGACGGTGTTATCGGCTTCGACCATCTTCTGGCAGTGCACCGCGTAGATTTTTTCGCGCGAGAGGTAGTGGGAATCCGCTTGTACCGGAAACGCGAGGAGCTCTTTGAACGCCCGCACGTCTTCGGCATCGAACGTATCGGAAGCGACCAGCGTGGGAACGCGTCCGCCCTTGTCCTTCAACACTTCGGCGAGTTCCCCGTTGGATTCACGGAACTGGAATGTGTCCCTGGCCCACAACGCGACGGCGCGTGCGGAAGCCTCCGTGGTCCTCGATTCGAGTTGTTTTTCCGTGCCGACGAATCGCTTCGTTTCCCGCTCGCAGTGCGAAAGGTCCAGCAGGAACATCGAAAGGTCCGCCCGGAACGACGCGTAGATATCCGACAGCGTTTCTTTGTCGTACGCGGCGCATGCGTCGGCGCCGTACTCGGCGCGATACGCGTCGAAGTCGACGCGGGAACGCGCCGCCGCCTCCTTCGCGCGGGCGAGTTGTTCGTTCGCCTTGGCGAGGGCGGTCGTGGCTTCGTCCAGGTTTCCCGTGTACGGCACGTCGTGGGGACGTTCCCTCCTGAAACGCGTGATCTCGGCGTCGAGCGTCTCGACAGTTTTCTTCTTCGCATCAACGTCGGTTTGCGTGGCCGCGACGTTCGCGTCCGCGAGTTCGGCGCGCGAGCGCCAAAACACGTACCGTTCCAGGAACCGCAAACGGGAATGCTCCGCGGAAACGACGTTATGCTGCTCCATGAGCTGCCGCCGTTCGGTCCGGAGCTGCGGATACGCATCCGCGCCCATCATCGGTTCTATCGCCGGAATGGCGCGGTTGATGTCGGGCACGCACGTCGTTTCAGGATCGCGGACACCGCCGTCCGAAAACCTGATAGCTCCGTCTTTGCCGAGCTTCTCCGTTCCCGCGATGCCAGCAGTCGAAACGTCGAAGTCGCGGTCGTACGAGAAACGCCTGGCGGCGATCGTGTCCGTCTTGCCGTCCACCTTCATGGGCGTCTCGCGGAACGTGTTCGGGCCGCCGCCCGTCGTGCGCCCGCTGTCCATGACGTCCTCCCACGTCGCGTCCGGGCCGCCGCCCGCTTTGAGCAACGTTTCGCGGAAACGGGCCATGAGGAGTTCCGTGCGTGTTTTCCCGCCGTTCTTCGCGAGTTCGCCTTCGACGTCGAGAAGGCGCGTATGCAGCACGACTTTCGACCCGAGCTCATAGCGGCGCGCCTCGAGCAACTCGCGGATGACGGGATCCCGTTCGCCCTTGGCGTCCGCGGAAACCTGGAGGAACTGCTTCTCTTGCAGGTGCGTGGCGTAGGCCTTTCCCGCGCCGCGAAGCGCTTCCGCCAGGCGCTTCGGCTCGATGTCCTGCATGAACCAATCGCTGTTGGGGTTGTATCCCCTCTGCGTGTTCAACCCGTCGATGAACGACATGCCCACATCGGCACGGTGTCCGTCCACGAACATGTGCGTCGCGTAGAACGGAAGGACGTGCGTTTGGAAATCGCCCTCGAAGAATTCCTGCATGCGGTCCGCGGGACCGCCGAATTGCGCGGCGATCACGCCGTACTCGCTCGGCGCGTGCGTCTTCATCTCGCGCAGGAACAGCGCGAAGAACAATTTTTTCCGGATTTCGACGTCTTTCGCCTCTTTCAGGTTCAGGGTGGAAAGCCCGTCGAGCACGAAATCAACGTAGGAATCGCCGAGGAGGTGTTCTTCCTGTTGGTTGATCGTCGGCGTCGTTCCGCCGAGGTGCGCCAGGATCCACGCGGGGCAACGCCGGACGAACTCGTAGTACGAATTCTTTTCCCACGCGCTGACTGCCGAATGGAGGGTGACGATGACGCCCAAGGCGATCCATCCGGGGGGACCTTCCCACCCGAGCCCGCTCGCGAGGAACGCGAGCATCGACGTCGAATCGATGCCGAGACGCCAGTTGGCGGCGGTTTTCTCCGTCGTCGGATCGAGCGCCGACGCGTCGATCGACACCTTGTCGCCGTACCAATAGACGTTCCCTTTTTTCGTGAGGAGCGGATCAGACCCGCCCGAGAGCTCGTCGAGCTGTTTGGCCATGCGCGCGCTCGCGTCTTTGTAGAAGTTTTCGGCACGCTGCAATGCCAGGAGATCTTCGTACACGATGTACGCTTCCGCAGCGGCACCGGCGAAGAACAGCATGTTTCGCGCTGCGGGGGAGCTCATCCACTTCGCGAGGAGCGATTCTTCCGTTTTGAGGAGCGGACGTCCGGCATTCGGACCCGGCGAGACCGACGGGCCGCGCCGGCCGCCGACGACGCGGATGTTCGACGTGCTTACCCGACCGAACGCGGATCCCCCTTCCGCCGCCGCGGCACCCATGCGCGTCAGCCCCCGTCCTCCGGTTCCGAACTTGGCCACCGTCTCCGTCACGTCCCCGCAGATCCCGGACCGCAGAAGCGTGCCGGCTTGCTCCAGCGAGAAGATTCCGTTTTTCGTGAGGATCGACATTTTCGCCTCCATCGTGGCGGCCACGTGCGCTTCCCAGATCGCGGCCCGTTGGGCCGGCAAGAGCTCGAACCGCAGCCCGAGCAATTGGCGGGCGCCCGTCACGCGCAACGCGTGCTCCGCGGCGATCGTTTCGTCCAGCACCCGCTGGAGCGCCGTCAGGTGATCGCCGCGCGCGCCCTTGAGCGCGTCGGCAAGCGCCGGATCGAGACCCTTGCGGAGCTCGCCCAGCTCGACGGCGTACTTCGCGTCATCGAGGCCCTGCATCGTCCGCAGCTTCTCCAGGGCACCCTGCGCGCGTTCGGTACGGCCCGCGAGCGTGCCGATTTCACCGAACGTTTCCCGTCCGATGTCCGTGCCCAGGTATTCCTGGATCCTCGCCTGCGCGTTCGCGCGACGGACCTGCAGGCGCGATCCTCTCATCACTTTCTCCAGTTCCTCCACGCGGGCCTTGGCGGCCGTCGCTTCCGCCCTGGCAACCCGGGCTTCTTCCTTGGCCGCGGCAGATTCCGTCTTGGCCGCGGCGGCTTCCGCCTTCGCCGCCCGCGCTTCCGCCTGCGCCGCTTCGACCTGCGCTTGCGCGATCTCTTCCACCGTTTTGGGAGCGCCGAAGACCGCGTTCTTGCCCGCCGTCCACGCCTTGCCCATCACCCACTTCGTGCCCTTCCAGGCGACGGCGCCGAACACCGCGCCGCCCGCCGCCACGGCGAGCAGGAGGAGCGCGATGTCCATCTGCGCGTCGCCGAACTCGTGGTAGAACCTCTCCATGTCGAGGTGCGTCCCGACGATCGTGTTGAAATCGCCCAGAAGCACTTCGTACTCCTTGGAATAGTTCTCCCAATCAGCCTTCAGCGTCTGGAACGTCTGCACGTAAATGCCGCGCATGCGCTCCATCTCCTCGGGCGTCAGTTCCGATCGAACTTGTTCGGGCGTGAGCTTGTCGATGGGCACCTTGCCGAACCGTTTCTGCAGCCGCTGCCGCACGGACGCGATGAACGCCGTGGAATCGGCATCGACCTCCGGCAGCCCCGCTTTCCCGTCGACGTCGACGAGTTGCTCCGGGAGCAGCACCGGCGAGTCGATGAGGCCCTTCGCCGTCGCGACCGACACTTTCAGCTTGTCGATGCCGGAGCGTTCGCGGAACCTCCGGATCGCTTTTTCGATCGAATCCTGCTTCTCTTTGATCTTTTCCCAATCTTCCTTCTCCAGTTGTTCGACCGGCCGCCCCGTCTTGGGGTCGCGCGGCCAACCGACCGCGTCGTAGATGCTGCCGTCTTCGGCGTTCGAATCGAGGATCCACGACTTCATTTGCTGGCGCAAATAGTCGCCGCCGAGCATGTCGGGAAGCGTCGGCACCCATGCCGTCTCCACCCCCGCCACGCGATCCGCGAACCACGTCATGTTCGGCCTGACCCGCCCGTTCCACACGGTTTCCGCCTTCTCGGCGATGCCCACGCGCAGCACCCCGCTCTCGACGCGTTGGAGATGCGTATCGACCGCCGCAATGCCTCCCTTCGCCTGCATCTGGAGCCATTCGCGGTACTTTTGTATTTCGGGATCGTCTTTCAGCGGGAGCGGTTCACGCTGCGCCGTGTCCGTTTCGGCATCTTGCCCGATGTGGTGGCGCATGAACGACAGCTCCGCGCGCAGGATCTGGTACCCGCCCATCATCCCGCTGATGCGCGCGAGACGTTTGACGTTCTCTTCGGAATCCGCGCGAAGACCCTCGAGCGCCGTGTTCTTCCCCTCGAGCAACCGCAGGTCGAGTTGGTACTGGACGTAATCGTACGGTTTCCCGTCGACGTTCAACGACGGGTCTTCCTGCAGCGCGGCGTTCGCCTCGTTTTTCGGGATGGGTTTCTTGCCGATCCTGTCGAGGATCGGGTCGGCCCGCTTCACGCGTTCCGTCGCCTCGGGGATTCCCTGGCCTTTGCCCACCTCCCGGTAGCGATCCATGATGCGTTTGTACTGCTCTTTCTGCACGTCCAAGAGGACGCGGAACGCCGGCAAAATGCCTTCTTTGTTGTTTCCCGGAACGTCGGCGTCGGTGCAGAGCAGCAGCTTCAAAATCTGCCGATCCGCTTCCGTTTTTTGCTGCGGCGTCGCGTTCGGATTGCGCGCGATGGCCATGCGCTTCTCGCTGGCCTGCGTCAGCATCGCGAGATGCTCCATGACGATCGCGTCTTCCCCCGTGCTCGCGCCGCGTCCCACGTCACGGAGCTTTTTGTATTCCTCGACCAGGTCCATGTAGATCGTGAGTCCTTTGGCGAGGCTTTCCTTCGTCGAGGCGCGCATCTGCGCCGCGACGAGCGAGCGCGTCTCCGCCGGCGTGGGACTCCGTTTCTCGGCGTTGATTTTGGACACGATCCTCGACGCCTGCATGCGCTCGACGCCGGCGTGCAATTCCCCGTACATCTCGGCCAGCGACACCGTGCCGCGCGGATCGCGCAATTCCCTCTTCATTTCCTCGGTTTCGTACTCTTCGCGTTGCGCGTTCCACGGCTCCGCGGACGGCTGGTACCGACCGATGACCGAACGCGCCCGATCGACCGTGTTGGGAATATCCAACGACTTCTTCACTGACGGCGCCCCTTCGGCGGGCCGGGATTCTGGAGCCGGTGTTGGTGTCGGTTTTGGGAGTTCCATCGGTTCAGGGCAACAATTCGCCGGTTTCCCCGCCGTAGGTATTGGGGAGCTGTTCCGCCGCGCCGTTCGCGGCGTTGCCGATGGCTTCGGCCGCCGTGTCGGCGCCCAGCTTGCCGTACAAGTGCGATATGCCGAGCTTCGAGAACAATCCTTCGATATCACCCGCCAGGTAGTACGCTCCCCCGATCGCCGCCGCGGTCAACGCCAAGAGCCCTATGGACGTCAGGACGGGATGCCGCTTGAAGGACCGCCATGTCCATCGAAAAGGCGCGGTCACGACGTTCTTCGTCCAACGCCACGTGGTTCCGAGGAGCGTTTCCTTACGGGCGAATTCCTGCTGGTGCAAACGATACGTTCGTTCGACGGCTTCCGAACTGCCGTTGAGTCCGTACTTGTGCAATTCTTCGACGATTTCCTTCTGCTTGAGGTTCGAATCCTTCAAGGTCCGAAGCACCTCCGGGCCGTAGGCCCGCTCGAAGTGTTCGTCGAGCTCTTCGATCGTTTCGACGTGGGGAACCTCGACGATGGACAGGTTCTTCTTTTTCGTCGCCTGTTTCTGTTGGGAGCTCATATTACGCGATGGAAATGGAAGCATTCGTGTTCAGGATGTCGCGGCGGATATGGGAAAGTCCCACGACGCCCTCGACGTCTTCGTCGTCCGCGCACGCGGACAAGAGTTCGCGGATCATGTGCGTCACGCCGACCGCGCCGATCGTGAAGAACAATTCCGGCAGTGCGTCCTGCGGGATGTCCTTGATGGTTTGCGGATCGATCTTCTCGCCCCTCACGGCCTTCTGCACGAAATCCCGCAGGTCCGGGAACGCATCGAAGCGCGCCATGCCCGCGCGGACCTTCAGCACGTCGGCGTCTTCGTAGGCCGTGCCGTTCTCCTCCTCGACCGTCCACCCCTCGCGGAGCGTCTCGGGCAACGAGGAAAAGACTGCGGACTCGGCCGCGGTGAGGTAGAGGGTGGTGTGTGTAGCCATCTCCCGAGTATACCCGATTTTACGTAAAAATTCAACGTTTCAGCGCTTCCCGAAGCGCCGACTCGCCGTTCCCGATATCGGCCAGCGCCTGCGTTTGGCCATCCGGGCGTCCGAACCGTGCCGAAACGGTCGAAATCTTGTCTCCCGCCGCTTGCGGGACGCTCGACAGCGGCACGCCCGCCGCCGCGGCCGCGAGCGCGCCGTGGAAACGTTCGCACACGCAATGCGACGCGGTGGCGAGGAGAGACATCAAATCGTCGACGGTGCGGATCGTCCGGACGGACGCTTGCGGATACGTCCGGCGCAACGCCTCCACCGCTTTCCTCTCGCCCGGATCATCGGGCTGGAAGAGCGCGATGACCACGTCCACGTGCCGGAGGTTCGTCGCGTGGGATTCGAGCGCGGCCAGGAAATTCTTCCCCGAGTTGTGACGCGGGATGAGGACGTAGGAGTTGTCCGGTCGGTACGCGCGTTTCTTGGCGAGGAACAGCGCGAAAACGGGATCGAACGCCAGCACGACGGACGCGCGCTTCGACCATCCGGCGATGCGCGCGAACGAGGCGTCGTCGCGCACCGAGACCGTCGTCGCCATGCGCACCACGCGTCGCGCGATCCACTCCCCCGCCGCGGTCCTGAACGGACCGATCCCTTGGAATGCGAGATGTACCGGCACGCCGAACATCCGCGCCGCGGCTGCGTGGATCCCCCACACGACGCATGCCTTCGGCGATTCGATGTCCGTGAAGAGGGTCCCCCCGCCGAACACGACGGCGTCCGCGCGACGGATGGCCCCGAGCGTCTTCATCCACGGCGTGCCGACGAACGACCGGATTCCCGCGGGCAGGCGCGGCAACTCCCCTCCTCCCGGATGCGCGGACAGGACCGTCCATTCGACGCCGGAGTACGCGCCCAGGAAATACTCCTTCAGCGCCTCGTCACCGAAATTCCCGACCCCGTAATTGCCGATGAGGACGGCGTTCATGCGACGATGGTATCAGGTCAAGCCGCCGGCTGCTCCGCCTTCTCCTCGGCCTTCGGCTCTTCGGGCGTCGCCTCGACGACCGGAGCATCTTCCTGCTGGGCCTGGATGTCCTTGTCGACCTTGAGGGCCTCGAATTCGCCTTCGTTCGTGAAGCGCTCGATCATGCGGGCGGACTTGCCCGTGCGGCCGCGGAGGAAGTTCAGGCGGGCGCGGCGGACCTTGGCGACCTTCTTCACTTCGATCTTCTCGAGGTTCGGCGAGTGCAGGGCGAACACCTTCTCCACGCCGATGCCCGACACCACCTTGCGGACGGTGAAGGAACGGTCCGTCTGGACATGCCCCTTGTGGACACCGATGACGATGCCTTCGAAGATCTGCACGCGGGTCTTTTCGCCTTCCTGGATGCGTTCGTGGACACGCACGGTGTAGCCGGGCTGGATGTCCGGAACGCTGCGGAGGTAGTTTTTGGCCTGGGAATGGAGAACCTGGTGCGGCATACAAAAGTGTGCGGAGAGCCTACAGAGGCGATCCTCCCCTGTAAAGGGAGATTCCGGACCCTCTTAGCGGGTCGCTTCCTCGATCTGCTTCTGCAGCTGGTTCAAGACCACCATGTGGCGCGGATCATTGAGGATTTCGATGACGAAACGGTCCTTCAGGCTCAGGCGGTAGAGGAAGTCCGCCTCGGAGAAGATCGAGTACTTCACGTACTTCATCTGCGGATCCTGGAGGAGCAAGGCCTCGATCACCTCCTTCTTCACGTCCCCCACGATGAGCAGGTCGACCTTCGATTCGCTGCTGACGAAGGCACCCGCAAGGAGGATGAGCTTCACGTGGGGCAGGGCGCGCAGGCTTTGGACCAGGGGGCTCTCCCCTTGGACGGCCTTCGAGAACAAGCTGCGCAAATCCTGGTAGAGCGGGAACTCGGTATCGACGTGGTAGTACTTCTTGCGGTTCTTGTGGCGCGCCTTCACCAATCCGATCTTCCGAAGGTTCTCGAGCTCGCGGCGGATGCTGTTGATCTGCTCGTTCAGGAGACGCGTCAGCTCACGGATGAAGTACTCCTCCTCCGGATGAAGGAGGAACGTGGAGAGCAATTTGACCCGAGTTTGGGAGCTGAAGAGGGACTTCAGCACTGCTGCGGAGGACATATGAGCACAAGTAGTATTCACGAATACTGGATAAGTGCAAGGAATTTACTCAAGTTTGTGTTCACAAGAGTTATTCATAAAATATGGCTTATTTCCGAGGAAAAACACAAAAAAATTGCCTAAAAATCGCAATGTTTGCACAAATTTTGTATTCAGTATTTTGGCCGCTTGTAGCGGCGTTCCCAGGACCACGCTTCCCCCCGTGATCGACGCGGGGGGAAGCATTGAGAAAATGGCTCATTTCTGCTATACTTATGGGAATGCATACACACACCCTCCGCCGCGTCACCGCGAGCCTTTCCGCCATCGTCGCGGGGGTGATCGTCCCCTCGGTCACGTTCGCCCAGGTGGTCGGCGGCGGGACGCTGCCGGTGAACCAAACCTACGACGTCATCTCGAAGTACACCGTCCTGGTCGCCCAGTTCTTGAACATCATGACCTGGTTCGTGTTCTCGTTCCTCATCTTCCTCCTCGATCCCCGCTTCATGTTCGACATGAAAGACGGGGTGGAAGGAAGCCTGATGGAGGTGTTGAACCTCATCTGGCGGCTTTCCAGGGACCTCATGAACGTGGGTTTCGCCGTCGGGCTCGTGGGCGCGGCCATCTACACGGTTGTGAAGGCGGACAAGGAATTCGTCTCGGCGCACCTGAAAACCTTCGTGATGGCGGTCGTGCTCGTGAACTTCTCGTGGTTCATCCCGCGGGTCATCCTCGACGTCGCCAACATCGCCACGGCCACCGTCTACTCGATTCCCACGGCGATCACGAACCCCGCGGCGCAGTGCACCTACACGAGCGTGAAGGAGGAGGGCTGCATCAAGGCCGACGCCGGCGGCGCGGCGCTTCCGCCGGGCGAAATGCTCTGCAAGTGCAAGGCCGTGGCCGACTTCATCCCCTTCCCCGGCACCAAGAAGGCCGAAGACCTCAAAGAGAAGGATAAAACCTGGCAGTGCTACTGGCTCTACTGCGTCCGGTTCGTCGAGCTGGACCCCAAGACCAGCACCAAGCAGGGCGGCGTCTTGAACGGACTGATCATCAACCACGCCCGCCTGCCCCAGCTGGCGGTCGTCACGCGCACGGACGTCGACGGCGACATCGCCGACCTCCTGCTCTTCATCCTGCGGCAAATGGTCGTGATCATGATCCACATCGCGATCCTCTTCCCGCTCGTGGCCTTGCTCATCGCGCTCGTCGTCCGGATCCCTATCCTGTGGATGACGATCGCCTTCATGCCGTTCTACTTCGTCAGCTGGGTGATCCCCGACGAAATACCCGGCATGGGGCAGGTGAAGGAATTCGCCGACAAAATCCTCAGCCTGTTCCTGAAAGCCGCGTTCCTGCCCGCGGCGGTCGCCGTGCCCCTCAGCATCGGCTACCTCATGGCGAACGCCGGCTCGCGGGTGTCGTTCGACGGCATCAAGGACATGCCGTTCAACCTCATCGACGGCATGGGCAACTTCGGCCAATTGCTGTGGGTCATCATGGTGCTCGGCATCCTCTGGACCGGCACCTTCACGGTCCTCGAGATGATGATGTCCGGCATGCCGGGCGAAGGCCTCATCGGCCAAATCAAGGAAACGGGCGAACAGGCCGGCAAGTTCGCGGCGGAGTTGCCGCTCTCGTCGGTACCGCTGCCGGGCGTCGCGGGCAACAACCTCCTCAAGTTCGGCAAGATGTTCGGCGCCGAAGGCATCCGCAACGCGCGCTCCACGCTCCAGCGCGGCGGTCCCAGCGCCCTCCTGGGCGCGGCCACGGGCGGATTCAAGGACGAAGACATCCTCAAGACCCGCGGCCAAGACATCGCGAAGGAAAAGGACGGCAAGGACAAGTTCGTGAAAGCGCTCGATGAGTTCAGCGGCAAGGACGCCGGTAGCCTGAAGGTCGACGACATCCAGGTGATCTTCAAGGACCAGCTCAAGGGCACGGGGGTCACGCTGACGGACGACAACTTCAAGAAGCACATCGGCGACCTCATGAAGACGCTCAACCTCGACGACGGCAAGATCCGCGCGTTCAACACGCAGGCCGACAAGTACATCAACCTGAAGAAAGCCGGCGGCGGCGCGCCCGCCCCGGGCGGCGCCCCCGGCGCACCTCCCGCTCCCGTCATCTAATCCCCCATGACGTCCGGCGCAGAACGATTGCCCACCGGCCCCCGCGAAACGCCCGAACAGGAGCGTGGCCGCTTGCTGGACGCGACCGTGACCCAACTCGCCTCGCGGAAATTCGACGAGGTGCGGCGCAACCCGGGCCTGACCCAGGATGCGCAAACGAGGAAAAGCTACGAAACCATGATCGGCGAGCTGCAATCGCTCCACGGCGCATCGAAAAGCGTCGCCGCGGACGCGGAGAGGCACGTGACGCCGTACTTCGATTCGATCGATCCCACGGGCAGCGCCTCGCAGCGACTCGAGGAAATCTGCGAACGGATCCAAGCCGATATCCCCGCGTACGGCGAGGAACCGGTCGACCACCCGTACCTCACGCGCTCGACCGTCGACCCCCGGGTGAAAGGCCTCGAACCGGTGGAGGATGACAAGAAGATCTCGATCTACCACATCTTCAACGGATCGCCGTTCTGCAAAGGGGCCCTCCGGACCGACATCGCCTTCCTCCGCGGGCACCTGAAGAACGTTCCCGCGAACACCGACGCGTCGAAGGGGCTCACGACGCTCATCCTCCACATGGAACGGATGCGCATGACGGACCCGCCGAACTCGTGGGAACACCTCATGCAGGTTGAACGGGGCGGCAGGACCGCGATGGACACCGGCGTCAAAGAAATGGGCCGCGTGGCCCTCGCGGGCATCTTCCTCGCGGGGCTTACCCTCACCGGCATCGCGTCGATCGTGCAGTTCTTCCGCAAAGGCGAACTGTCGCTCTCGTGGGTGTTCTGGCTCGTCGCGGCGCTCGTGGCGGCCGACAAGGACATCCTGAAGACCATGTTCGGCAGCGACGCGAAAATCCTGAAGGATTTCGATGACGTGAACCGCGTGAGCACGAACCCGCGCCTTCGCAGGATCGCGGGAAAATACGACGTGGGCGGCCAGCGCTGGTCCGCCGTCGTCCAGAAGCTCTACGACGACGAAGAAGAGTACCGGAAGGTCATCGAGCTGAAATCGCCCGATGCGGAAACCCTCGCGAAGACGGTGAACGAGCTCTCGGGTGAACAACCGATCAAGCCCGGCGAAGAGCCGCCGAAGGGCACGATCCGCGGGGCGCTGTACCTGATGCTCACCACGAAGGACGCGCGGGGCGTCAGCGAATTCGAGGAATTCTTCACTGGGCTCATGGGCGCGAAAGCCGAAGGCGGCCGGGAATTCATGGTCACGTTCGTCCGCAACGACTCGTTCAAAGCCGGGCTCGACATGGATGCCGGCACGATGAAGGGCGTGAAAGCGACCGTCGCGGCGCAGAAAGGAGCGGCAGGACGCTGAGCGTCACTCGTCCTTCTTCTTGAATTCCTTGTTGTAGACCTCGAGGATATCGCCCTCCATGACCGGGATGGTCGATTCGACGCGCATGCCGCACTCGGAATCCGCCTTCGCTTCCTTGATGTCCTGGTCCACGCGGCGGAGCGACAGGATGCGCCCCGTGCCCACGAGCTGCTCGCCGCGCATCATGCGGAAGAGCACGCGCTTCACGACACCGTCGGTCACGCGGCCGCCGACGATCATCTCTTTCTTCTGCGTGAGGAACACGCCCTTCACTTCGAGGTGGCCGAGGACTTTCTCCTGCTCCTCGGGCACCAAGAGCCCCTGGAGCAGGCCTTCCATGTCTTCCAAGAGGGCGTAGATGACCTCGTATTCGCGGATTTTCACGCCTTCGCGGTCGGCCGTGCGCACGACGGCCTGGGGCACGTCCGCGCGGAAGGACACGACCAACGCCTGCGAGGCGGCGGCCATCATCACGTCGCTCTCCGACACCGCGCCGATCGCGCCGTGGATGACCTTCACCTGGAGCTCGGAGGTCTTAAGCTTCTCGAGCGCCTGCTGGAGCGCCTCGAGCGAACCCTGCGCATCGGCCTTGAGGACGATCTTCAACTGCGTCGCTTTGCCTTCGTGCAGGAGCGACACGAGGTCGCCCGCGGGCTTGCGGCTCACCGCCCCCGCCTGGTCGAGGAACACCTTCTGGAGGTCCTTCGCTTCGCGATCGGTGGTCATCGCCTGCAGGATGTCGCCCACGCTGGGAACGTCGCCGAAGCCCGAGATACGGACCGCGCCGGAGGGTCCCGCCTGCTGGAGGCGCGCGCCCGTGGCGTCGGTCATGCTGCGGACCTTGCCCGTGGTGCGGCCGCAGAGGAACGGATCGCCCACCTTGAGCGTTCCGGTGTTCACGATGACCGTGGCCAGCGCGCCGAGCGACGGGTCCAGGTTGCTTTCGATGACGGTGCCGATGGCGCGGCGGTTGGGGTTGCCCTTGAACGGCGTGAGCTCCGCGCGCAGGAGGATGGTGTCGAGGAGCGTGTCGATGCCCATCTTCGTGACGGCGGACGTCGGCACGTAGGCCGTGTCGCCGCCCCATTCCTCGGGCTGCAGGCCGTGCGCGGCCAATTCGCCCTTCACGCGGTCCGGATCGGCGTTCGGGCGGTCCATCTTGTTGATCGCGACGATGATCGGCACGCCGGCTTCCTTCGCGTGATTGATGGCCTCGACGGTCGTGGGACGCACGCCTTCTTCGGCGGACACCACGAGGATCGCGATGTCGGTGATCTGCGCGCCGCGGGCGCGCATCTGCGTGAAGGCTTCGTGACCCGGGGTATCGAGGAACGTGATCGGTTTGCCGGCGTGCATCACCTGGTACGCGCCGATGTGCTGCGTGATGCCGCCCGACTCCCCCGCCACGACGTTCGTCTTGCGGATGGCGTCGAGCAGCGAGGTCTTGCCGTGGTCGACGTGGCCCATGACCACGACGATCGGGGCGCGTTCGACCAGGTTCTCCGGCTCGTCCTTCGTGAGCTCCTCGAGGTTCTTGCTGAGCAAGTCCTCGACCTTCGTTTCCTGTTGTTCGCGGCTCACCTGCACGCCGAGCTCGCCGGCGACGATGGCCGCCGTTTCGTAGTCGATGGTCTGGGTGATCGTGGCGAGCACGCCGTTCTTGAGCAACGCGCCGACCACCTGCGGCACCTGGATGCCGGTCTTCTCGGCGAATTCCTTCACCGTGATCTGCGCCGGGAGCGGCACGACGCCTTCTTTCTTCTTGATCTGCTGCTGGACCGTGGGCTTCTTTTCCTCGCGCCGCTCGGAGCGGTCGCGCTGCGGACGGCGTTGGCCGCCGCGGTGCCCTCCCGGTCGGGGCGGCAGCACGGCGGGGCGGTGGCGCATCGCGGCCTCCTTCGACACGTCGTCGAGGGTCAGCTTGCGGAGCACGTGGAGCGATTCGGGGGCGACGGGCGCCGCGGGCGCCGCGGGGGCGACGGGCGAAGGCGCGTCGAGCGTGGCGGTGGATGTCGGGGCGGGTTGATCGTCGTCGTCCCCGGTCGGCGGGGCGGTGAGGAGGCTTTCGTCGATCTTGATGCCGTGCTTGCGCGCGACGAAGCGCACGATGCCGAGCGCCAGGTTATCGGGCACTTCGCGATCCGTGGGGCGCACGCCGAAGTCGACCAACTCCAGCTCCTTGCGGAGCTGCTGTCCCGTCATGCCGAGGATTTTACCAATCTGAACAAGACGCATCGGATACGCGAAACGCGCCCGACGATCCTAGCAACCTTTACGCTTTGCCGAAAGGAAGAATCACGCGTTGTTCGACACGCTCCTGATGACGTCGGTGCCGCCCTGGAGCGCGTTCGCGGGGCGGACCGCCTCGATCACGTCGACCGACTTCGCGGCCGGCTTCGCCGGAGCCGGCGCCGGCGGCACGATGCGCGCCACCGAGGGCACCGCCGCTTTCGGGGCGACGGGCGGGATGTCCTTCATGCCTTCGTCCTGCTGCTGCGCTTTCATCCCCTCCTTCAGCTTCTGCACGCACTCGATGACCTGCAGCTGGAAGTTGTCGAACTTCGGCACGCGGAAACCCGAGGCCCGGGCGTGCCCGCCGCCGCCGTAGGTTTGGCCCGCCAAGCGCGACACGTCGATGGCGGCGGTCGAGCGCATGCTCGCCTTGAGGCCGCCTTCTTCCATCTCGGTGAAGAGCACGTACACGTCCGCGTCCGGGATCGTGGAGATCAGTTCGTCGAGGATGCCCGCGGTCTCCTTGCTCGTGGCGTCCATCTCGGCGAGGTCTTCCTTCGCGATCGACGACCACACGATGCGCGACACGGGATCCATCTGGATGCGGTTGAGCGCACGACCCCAGATCTTGAGGGTGGAAAGTGGTTTCGTCTTGTAGATGTGCTGGATGATCTCCTGCTGGCGCGCGCCCTGGGCCAGGAGTTCGGCGGCGACTTCGAGCGACCGCGGCGTCGTGTTCGGGTTCTGGAAGCTGCGCGTGTCGGTGATGAGGCCCGTGAGGAGCAGCGTCGCGAGGTCGGGCGTCAGCTTCTCGCGCATGACCGGCACCTGCTGGAACCAACTGTAGAGCACCTCCGTGGCCGACGCGCACGTCGGGTCGATGAGCTGCAACTGGCCGTACTGCGTGTTCGAAATATGGTGGTCGATATTGAGGATCGGCACGCTGTTGAAGAGGTCGACGTGCTGCGTGTAGAGCGTGCCCATGAGCGGCAGGTCGGCGGTGTCGACGGCGACGATGAGGTCGTACTTGTTCTCCCCCTCCGAGAGCGAGATCTGTTTGCTCTGGATGCGCCCCTTCTTCGGGATGACGATGATGTTCACGCGCTGGTCCTCGACGTTGTAGCGGAGCTTATCGACCTCCACGCCGCTCTCGAGGTTGATGGTGATGACGAAGTCCTGGCTCTCGGCGAGGTCCTGCTCGAACTTTTCGAACCCCGGCAGGAAGCTCAAGGATTCCGGCTTCGTATCCGGGCAGATCACCGTCACGTCTTTCCCCAGCGCGCTGAACACGTGGAAGCACGCCAGCGCGGAGCTGAGGCCATCGGGATCGACGTTCGCGTGCGGCACCACGAGGATGCGCTGGTGCTGGTCGATCGCCTGGGTGGCTGCCTGTATTGCGGCTTGGGAGAGGCTCATGTGCTAGAACATATTATTGTACCATATTTTAATTATTTTGCAAATGCCCTCTGGATGGCCCGGGAAAGGGGCGAGTATCGCAAGAAAGACACCCTTTGGCAATGCCACCGCTTCTGATTATGCGGAGATTATTCGATCGGATACGTCCACACTTTGCCATCCAACGACTCGTTCGCTTGGGAGGCAACCTTCAAAATCATCGTGGCGATCGTATCGGCGGTAAGCACTTCAGGCCCTCGCTCTCCTCGCAACGCCGATTGAATGCCTTCCGAAGACTGCCCCGTTCTCCAGAGGGGCGTATCGACCGGTCCGGGTGAAATTCCTCTCACATGAAACTCTTTCCCGCTCGTCGCATGCATGGCATGGACCGTCGATAACGATCCACCCTTACTCATGAAGTATCCGTCGACCCCCGGCGGCAAATCCGGACCGTCGCCGGAGCATACGACGACGAATGTTCCATGGGACGCACGAAGATGTTCCCCGCCATGTTTCGCGACGCTGAAGAGGCCACCCATGTTCACCGTCAACATTCGCTCAATATCCGCACGCGTAAGGTCTCGAATTGCTCCGGGAATTTTGATCGCGGCGCTGTGAACGATGATATCAATCCCCTTCTCACGACTCGCGATATTCGCAAAAGTGCCGTCGATCAGACGATCGTCCGCCATATCGGCTTTCCAGAACGCATCATCAGAAAGAAATACTGGTTTTTCACCGATGTCCATGACGTGAACACGCGCACGTTGTGCATGAAAAACTTCAGCAGTCGCTTTACCAATACCCGAAGAACCGCCGGTCACGACGACTGTTTTTCCCGCAAATTCATCCGGCTGATACTCCCTCAATTCACTCTGGGCAGCACTCATAATAACTAGTTTACATAAACACTTTTTCCAAGAAAGTCGATCCTGGGCACAATAAAGGTGAATTCATGGCCCATCTAGCCAAAAGCAAAAGGCACACCTATAGTCTCCGCACCCCTCTCCGGAATCCGGAGTGAACATCGTCCATCGCCTCCGTTCGACACGGGATGTAGCTCAGTTGGCTAGAGCGCATGCATGGGGTGCATGAGGTCGCAGGTTCGAGTCCTGTCATCCCGACCATCCGGCTTCGTCTGCGGACTACGCCGCGATCTCCCGCCAGCATTTCCATGGAGTCCTGCTCGCCACGCTCTTTTTAGTCTTTCATATAAAAAAACCCCAGCTCTCGGCTGGGGTCTCTCCTGTGACGTTGTTGGTGCTCCATTCATTTCGAGGTAGGAGGGCAGGCAACTGCTAGCGTCTCGAGTGCGAACTCGAGATACACGCATCGACAGTGCCAGTAACCAGCCGCCTCATTGAATTTTGGAAGCCCGCCACAGCGTTTGTTGTACTCCTCTACGAAGGCTAGAAAGGCCGCACCCAACTCCTGCTGCAGGAACTGCGTCACAGTGTCCTTGAGCTTGCCCTCGCAGGAAATGCAGTGGCCTTGAATTTCATTCATGCCCAAGCAGAGTTCGGCAACCAACAGCGTGTACTTACGAAGCGTCATGACAATTCCTCCAAAAAAATAATAAGCACCTATAATCTTCTGTTCTTCAAATTCTCAATAAGCCCTTGAAGAACAGAAGAAACAACGTGTGAAGGAGCGAGTGCAGCTATGACAGCTACTTTATTATAATAATTTATTATTATAATTTGTCAATATTTAACGATATGTGACCAAAAGCACCATTTGGATAATAAAAATCAATGTTACTTCACGTAGAGGAACACATTCCCCTCCTCTTTCTCGGGGCTCAGGCCTTTCATGCGGAAGCTGTTACTGACCACGCGGCAGCCGGGTTTCAACGTCGGCCAAATCTCCTGCTCGAAGCGCTGCATGCTTGAGACAAGCAAATAGCAGAAGACGACGTCCGCGTTGCGGTACTCCCCTTTCCAGAGATCGCCGAAACGGATGCGGGCGCCGCAATACGGCAGGCACCACGCCCACGCCAGGAGGAACGTGAGGAGCGAGGCTTCGATGCCGATGGCGTTCGCGCCAAGCTTTGATGAACGCCGAACAACCGTCCCATCGCCGCACCCTAGGTCGTAGACGATCTCACCGGGCTGAATATCGGCGAAGGCGAACATCGTGTCCTGTGTCTTCCTTCCCGAGCGCACGTACGGCGCCCCGCCCCACCGGGCACGCAGTCCCGGCAATCCGACGAGTACGACCGCGAGGAGACCGAGCCAGATGTACTGATACGGAAAAAACGCCAGGACGATCGCCGCGAGGAAGAGTTCGAGCACGAATGGATCCTACCTCAGGCGACGCGGTTGCGGCGCATGGCGCGCAGGTGGACCGCCGCGGACGTCGCGGCGGGAACCATCACCGCCAGGAACTCGATGCCTCCGCCGGCGTGCGGCAAGTGTGGCGGTTTCGAGGAGCTCGATCCCATCGCCACGGCGGACGAACGCGACATGCCGCGCGACATGATGGAGATGCCGCTCGTCGCACTGCTGACGGCGACCGGGCCCGAACTGACCGATCCCGAACCGCCGCGGGGCTCGAGGAGCGACGCCAATTGCGTGTTCCAGTGCAGGTTCTGGCCGAAGAGTGCCAACGCCGCGAACGGTACGAAGACGAGCGCCAAACCGCCCAAGCGCTTGGACCATTGGCGGATGACGGTGAGGCAGAACCACGCGAGCAACACGAACCCGAGCGTCACCAGCGGCAACGCCCACCCGAACGTGAGCATGGACCGGAGGAACCCGAGGAACGGCACGACGGGCGCGAGCACCGTGAGCACCAACCACGTGAGCAACACGAACGCCGGCGCGAAGTGCAGGATGCGGAATTCGTAGTCGGCGCGGCGCTCGCGGAAGTGCGGGTACAACACGAGGGGGTACGCGATGCTGATGAAGAACGCCGCGATCCAGAGGATCCACGGCGCGGACACGAGCGACAGCACGGCGACGACGACGCCCGCGAGGGCCATCGCCAGTCCTAGCACGACGACCAACGTCGTCTCGGTGCTGTGCTTCAACGGCATAGTGGGCCATATTCCCGTATTTTGGCCTTCCTGTCAATTTCCAGGCACGTCGAAAGATCTGCCTATATCCGCTTCGCTTAGCGCTTTTTGCGCTTCGGAAGGTAGTCCGCGCGGGCGTCCTGCATGCTCGCCGCGGGAAGCACCTCATAGTAACGCGAGCGGAACGACCGGACCTGCACGAACACGTACGCGGCGAGCGCGGCCCCCCAGAGGACCCAGATGAAGCGCATCGAGACGTACTGGATCTCCTCCACGCGGGCGACGACGAGCACGAGGCCGGTCCACCCGAACCATCCGCAGGCCGAAGCCCACGACTTGCTCAGCTTCTTCAGTTGGCCGTTCTGCCAGGCGTTGCGCACCCGCGGCAGCACGAACGACACGACGATCGCGACGAGGCACAACGCGAGCAGCAGGGCGGCCTTGGGGCTCGAGTAGTGGGCGTTCGCCGGGTTCGGGTAGAAGAGGTATCCGAGGATGGTTTGTCCGTAGATCATGGTCAGAGATGGGGATGGAGTCGGCGGTGCGTGAGAACGTACACGATGGTGCCGAGGAGGGCCAGGATGGCCAAAAGCTGGCTAAAACGCAACCCGACCGTTTCGAGGGGCAGGAGGGGCCGGACGAAGAGGTAGAGCGCGCAGAGCGACGTGGCGACCACTTCGGTGGCGAGGACGAACCGTTGCGAGAGGCGCAATTCCACGAGGGCGAAGAACCCGAGGCTGCCGAAGAGCGCGATGATCAGGACGAAGTCGAGCTTGGTGGCGAACACGGGGATGCCGAAGTCGCCCCGGAAGAACTCGAAGAAGAACGTCGCCGCGGAGGCGGCCACGATGCCCACCAGCGTCTCGGCGCCGGCGCGCTGCGAATGCTTGCGGACCACGAGCAGGAGGAAGGTGAGGATCGCGAAGAAGATCGCGTAGTAGAGCTGCACGGGGTGGACCGGCACCGCGTAGCGGACGGCCATGGAGTCGTACGTGACGCCCCAGGGGACGTCGGTGGGAGTGCCGTACGCCTGCCCGGCGAAGAACTTGCCGAGCCAATCGAACGCGAGGCCGAAGCACGCCGCGGGCGTGAGGATGTCGAGCCACTGCAGGAAGGTCGTGCGCGAGTGGCGGCGCTTCACGAAGAGCACGAGCGCGATGCCGATGACCGCCCCCAGGAAGCTAAAATTGCCGTCGTGGACGTGGAACATCCGGAACACGTCGTCGGGCTGCATGTACACGCGGTATTCCGCGAGCACCGCCATCATCCGTCCGCCGACGAACGCAGCGATCACATGCCACCATGCGTCGTCCTTGAAGTGCTGGATCGACATGCCCGTCCCCGCGGCGAGCCGGAAGAAGAACTCGCACGCCATCCATATGGCGACGAGCAGGAACAGGAGGTGCGTCCAGAGGATGATCGGGCCTATTTGGATGGCTTCAAACATGACCCGGAAAGGGTATCAGAATCCCTTCACCCGATCGACGAAGCCACCTTGCGCTGGGCGACGTCGTTCAGGGTGGTGGAGATGAAGTCGGAAACGCTCAGCGTCACCTGTTTTTTGGTGCGGACGTTGCGGACGGTCACGGACTTCTCCGCGATTTCCTTGTCGCCCATTACGAGGAGGTACGGCACGCGCTGCATCTCGCCTTCGCGGACGCGCTTGCCGAGCGAGTCGTCGGCGTGCATGACCTCGACGCGCATGCCCTTCTCGAGCAGCTGCATGCCGAGTTCCGTCGCGGCCTGCTCGTGCGCCGGCGCCACCGGGATGATCGCGGCCTGCACCGGGGAAAGCCACAGCGGCAAATGCCCGGCGGTATGTTCGAGGTAAATCGAGAGGAAACGCTCCAAGGAGCCCATGATCGCTGCGTGGATCATGACGATGCGCTCCTTCTCGCCCTGTTCGTTCTGGCACGTGAGGTCAAACCGTTCGGGCATGTTGATGTCGAGCTGGATCGTCGCGACCTGCCACTCGCGGCCGATGCTGTCGTTCACCATGAAGTCGACCTTGGGACCGTAGAACGCGGCCTCGCCCGGGGCTTCGACGTACTCGACGCCGCGGTCCTTCGCGATCGCCCTGATGGCATCCTCGGCCTTGCGCCACAGGTCCTGCGTGCCGAGGTACTTCTCGAAGTGCTCGGGGTCGTGGAGCGAGAGGCGCACGCGCAACTGACCAAAGCCGACTGTTGTGTAGAACGTGTCGATGATGTCCCACACGCGGAGGAATTCCTCCTCGACCTGCACGGTGCGGCAGAACACGTGGGCGTCGTCCTGGGCGAAGGCGCGCACGCGCGAGAGACCGTGCAATTCGCCCGTCTGCTCGTCGCGGTAGCACGTCGTGGTTTCGGCGTAGCGCTGCGGCAACTGCTTGTAGGAGCGCGGCAGGTGCGCGTAGATCTGCGTGTGGTGCGGGCAGTTCATCGGCTTCATCGCGAATTCGTGGCCTTCGCGCGTCGTGACATGGAAGAGTTCGTCCGCGAACTTCTGCCAGTGGCCCGACGTTTCGTAGAGCTCCTTCTTCGTGATGTGCGGGATCGAGACCTTCATGTAGCCCTTCGCCTCGCGCAGGCTCCACACGAAGCCGTCGAGCTGGTTGCGCAGCATCGTCCCGCGCGGCGTCCAGAGCGGCAAACCGGGGCCCACGAGCTCGCTGAAGGTGAAGAGATCGAGTTCCTTGCCGAGTTTGCGGTGGTCGCGCTTCGCGGCTTCTTCCAGCTGCGCGAGGTGCGCGTCGAGTTCCTCTTTCGTCGCGAACGCCGCGACGTAAATGCGCGTCAGCTGTTCGCGCGTTTCGTCGCCGCGCCAGTAGGAACCCGCGACCTTCATGAGCTTGAAACAGTCGACCGGGATCTCCTTGAACGATTCGACGTGGCCGCCGCGGCAGAGGTCCGTGAAGGCCTCCTTGCCGTCGGGCCCGATGTTCACGTAGTGCGTGACGATCTTCACGCCTTCGTTCTTCTCCAGGTCTTCGATGAGCTCGACCTTGAACGGCTGGTTCTTGGCGCGCCAGAACGATTTCGCGTCCTCGGGCGCCAATTCATCGCGGCGGAACGTCTGCGCCTGGTAGATGATCTTCTTCATCTCCTTCTCGATCTTCGGGAAATCCGCGTCGGACACCGGCGCGCTGAAACGGAAATCGTAGTAACAGCCCGTATCGATCGGCGGACCGATCGTGATCTGCGTGTCGGGCCAGAGCTTGGTCACCGCCTGGGCGAGCACGTGCGCCAGCGAGTGGCGGAGCTTCGCGAGGTCGTCCATCGAACCGACGATGTCCTGGTTGGCGGGTTTCTTAGCCATGCGAAAGCGATAGTAGAACAGACTCCCCTTTTCGCCTAGGTCACACGAAATCCATCCTTCGGCTTCGCTCAGGATGACAACGTCATACGAAGTCGAGTTCTTTTTCGAGGCTTCTCGCCTCTCTCAGCATCTGCGGATCCATCTGCATGCGCTCTTCGATCTTCTCGACGGCGTTCATGACGGTCGTGTGGTCGCGGCCTTCGAACACCTCGCCGATAAAGCATCACGGTGTTTTTTACAGTGCCTCAGCCGTCCTAACTGCGTGGCTCGGCGTCCATGAGCTGTCGCACGCGCCGAAGTTCTTGCGCAAGGGTCTCGCTATACTTTCTGGAAGAAATAAGCGTCAGCATTGCAATGTATTGCTGTTGTTTTTGGGGGGGCAAAGTTTCGAAGGAAAGCTGCTCGCGCAAGAGTTCTAATTGCTCTCGATTCACGGCGCCATTTTTCGCAGCGTCCTCCATCAGGCCGAACAGCGCTGCCATGGCGGCATTTTGCATCTGCAGGTTCGGCCTGTGTGCATTGTTGCTGTCGCTGTCCCCACTGTGAGCGACGGTGGTGACAACGCGGTCGTGGAATTCAGATCTACCCCCGGCAAGAGTCGTCGGAAGGTTCGGATTCCTTGCTTGATTGGCTGCGACTTCGATCGACTCGAGCAATGCACTAATCCGCTGCTGCGGCGTGACCAACACCGTTCCATCATGCCGATTAAAATTACCTACATACTCTCCTGTGTGGGCAGCAATGAGCGCAATAACCTGTTCCAACTGGCCCTCATACGGAACGACATCACCGTTCCGGTCGGTGCGGATGACGGCGGCGGAGGGCAGGCCAAAGTGTTCCAGGACGGAATCAATATCCACAGGAGCCATATTCCGCTGCTCATGGATGGTACGTTGCATCGCGTCGCGTTGAGCATCGTTCAAACGGAGCCCCGAAGAGGAAACGGGAGCAATATGGATCGATCCTTCATCAAATGATTCGCGTTTGCTCATAAGATGTGAGATGGAGAATGTTTATTATTATATAATATTTTTTAAATAAATGCAAACGCCATTTTCATGGCTAATGCAAGATGAAACTTAAAAACTTCCAGTTTCATGCTGACACGGCTCACACGAAATCCAATTCCTTCTCGAGACTCCGTACTTCACGCAGCATCTGCGGATCCATCTGCATGCGCTCCTCGATCTTCTCGACGGCGTTCATGACAGTCGTGTGGTCGCGGCCTTCAAAGACCTCACCGATGCGGACGTAGCTCATGCGGAGGTACTTCTTCAGGAGCTGCATCGCGATCTGGCGCGGGATGAGGATCTCGCGCACGCGCGACTGGCCGACCATGTCCTGGACCGACACGGAGTAGTACCGCGAGACGGCTTCCATGACGTCCTGGAAGCTGGCCATGCGCTTCGGCGCCATGTCGAAGCCCACGTGGTCGGGCTCCTCGTGCGGATCCTTGTTCAGCTTCCGCATGATTTCCGCGATGCTCTTCACCGTCGGGACGCGCTGTTCGAGCTCGTACTGCGCCACGGCCTGCATGAGGATGCCTTCGAGTTCGCGGATGTTCTTCGTGGCGTGCTCCGCGATGAACTGCAGGACCTGCATGTCGATGAACAGCTGATACTCCCCCGCTTTCTCGGCCAAAATGGCGAGGCGGGTTTCGTAGTCCGGGAGCGAGACGTCCGCGATCATGCCGCGCTCGAAGCGCGAGGTGAGGCGGTCTTCCAACTGCAGTTCCTGCGGCGGACGGTCGGCCGAGAGGATCACCTGCTTGTGGTCTTCGTAGAGCGCGTTGAACGTGTGGAAGAACTCCTCCTGCGTGCGCTCCTTGTTGGCGAGGAACTGCACGTCGTCGATGATGAGCACGTCGACCAGGCGGTAGCGCTTGCGGAACTGTTCCATCTTCTGTTGCTGGATCGCCTCGATGACCTGGTTCGTGAAGTCCTCGGTCGTCGTGTACACGACGCTCGCTTTCGGCATCTGCTTGAGGATCGC
>CAZIQM010000002.1:0-21434 GCA_964541635.1 uncultured Candidatus Peribacteria bacterium
GTGATTTCGATCACCGACGGCCAGATCTTCCTCGAATCCGACCTCTTCTACAAAGGCGTCCGCCCCGCGGTGAACGTCGGCACGTCCGTCTCGCGCGTCGGGTCCGCCGCCCAGAAGAAGTCGATGAAGAAAGTGTCCGGCAAGCTCCGCCTCGACCTCGCGCAGTACCGCGAACTCGCGGTGTTCGCGCAGTTCGGGTCCGACCTCGACGCCGCCACCAAGAAGCAGCTCGACCGCGGCGCGCGCCTCACCGAGCTCCTGAAACAGCGCCAATTCGAACCGCTCGGCGTGGGCGAGCAGGTCGCGCTCCTCCTGGTCGCCGTCAACGGCCACCTCGACGACGTTCCCGTCGCCAAGATCCAGCCGTTCGCCGAAACGTTCCTGAAGACCCTGCGCGACAAACACTTCGACCTGCTCAAGGTCCTCGATACCGAGCTCCCGCCCGACGCCGACGAACAGCTCACGCGCCTCGTGGACGCCGAAAAAGCGAAGGCGTTCCCGCCCGAAGCCGGCGAGCAGAAGGTCGAGAAGAAAGCCGAGAAGAAAACGCCCAAGAAAAAATAATGGCACGCAGCCTCCGCGATATCCGGCGAAAAATGAAGGCGATCAAGTCGACGCGCCAGGTCACCAAGGCCATGGAGCTCGTCGCCGCCAGCAAGATGCGCCGCGCCGTCCAGCACGCGCAGGCGTTGCGCCGCTACGCGCTGCACGCGTGGGAGATCCTCCTCGGCATCGGCAAGAGCACCAAGACGGGCGAGCATCCGTTCATCATGCAGCGCAAGGTGAAGCGCGTGCTCGGCATCATCTTCACGTCCGACCGCGGCCTGTGCGGCGCGCTCAACGCGCAGCTCATCCGCGCCATGCAGCAGTACATCAAGCGCGTGTCGGAGCTCGGGTCGTTCGAGACGATGGATTTCATCACGGTCGGCCGCAAAGGCCACCAGATCCTGACGCGCCAAGACCGCACCGTCATCGCCACGTTCCCGTCGCTCAGCAACCACCCGACCATCAAGGACGTCTCGCCCATCGCGAAGCTCGCGATCGACGAATTCAAGAAGGGCACCTACGACCACGTCGTCCTCGTCTACACCGACTTCATCTCGCCGATCGTCCAGCAGGCCGCGGTGAAGGTGCTCCTGCCGTTCTCGCCGAGCGAAGTGCGCGAGGTGCTCGATACCCTCGCCGAGAGCAAGAAGCAGACGAAGGAAGAGGCGGAAATCCACCACACGGAGATCGGCAAGGGCCAGGAGTACCTGTTCGAGCCCACGCCCGAGGAAGTCCTCGACGTCATCCTGCCGCAACTCACGGAAATCCAGGTGTTCCAGGCGGTGCTCGAGTCCGTCGCGTCGGAACACTCCGCGCGCATGCTCGCCATGCACAACGCGACCGACAACGCGTCGGAGATCCTCGACGACATCACCCTCATGTACAACCAGACGCGCCAGGCCAACATCACGGCAGAACTCGCGGAGTTGTCAGCCAGCAAAGCGGCGCTCGATTGAAAAGGCGGGCACCCGGCCCGCCCTTCATGCGAATACATTTTTGTTCAGTTATTGCCCGTCGCCTTGGGCTTTCCGCGGGCTTTCCCGCCTTTGCGGCCCGCTTCGCGGGCGCGTAGGGGGTCATTCGCGAAGTTGCCCCGGTTCTTGGGTCGCTTCGCCGTTTTTTCGGGCGCGTGACTGGGGCGTTCGATGGTGGTGGTGCTCATAAGCGCGAGGGGAAGGATGGGTACGCACGTGATGACGGCCCGGGACCCGTTTTCTTTCGGAGGAGGTCCTCCGCGAAAAGGGAGCCCGAGGACCCCCTTTTCGCGGACGGGATGGTCAGAGCATCGCGTCGATCGCCGCTTGGAACGTTTCGTACGGGTACGCGCCGCTGATGGACTTCGACTGGCCGTCGTCGGAGACGATCCAGAAGCCCGGCGTGCCGCTGATGCCCGCGGCGGAACCGGCGGCGAGGTCGGCGTCGACTTCCTTCGCCATGTCGTGGTTATCGAGGCAGGAGTTGAACTTCGACGTGTTCAAGCCGAGGTCCTTCGCGTACTGCTTGAGCGTCGGGACGGCGTCGGCCATGCCGCTCCAGGTGTCCTGGTTCGAGAAGAGCTTCTCGTGCATGTCGAAGTACTTGTCCTGTTCCCCGGCGCATTCCGCCGCTTCGGCGCCGATGTGCGCGTTGGGGTGGAAGCTGAGCGGGTAATCGCGGACGACGTACTTCACTTTGCCCGTGTCGACGTAGTTCGATTTGATTTTGCCGAACGTGTCGGTGAAGTGCCTGGCGCAGAACGGGCACTGGTAGTCGGTGAACTCGATGACCGTCACCGTCGCGGAATCGTCGCCGAGGACCGCGTCGTCGTCGGCGTCGGCCGGGTCGCCGGCGGGCACGGGTTCGTCGGCGGCGACGGACGGCGCGCCGTTATCCACGGCGTCGACCTGGGCGGTGTTGCCGCCGTTGCCGAGCGTCGTGCTGAGGCCGTACCCGACGATGAGGCCGATCAGGCCCACCGCGACGGCGAACCACGGGGAGTTGGCGGAGGACGGGGAGAGGGGGGAGTGTTCGTTGGACATGGAAAGGGGAGGAAAATGGAGGAGGAAAAAGACGGTGCGTCGAACGACGCCCGCGGGAACGGTTGGTCTTTCCCCTTCCTTACGTCCGCATCACGGTCGATCCGTGCCCCGGCCTCGGGGGCGGGCTTTCCGTGGGTTCGGCGGCCCGCTCGGGAATTTCCGGGAGGATGGCCGCGATGGACGGCGGCACCGGCACCTGCGCGGCCACGACTTCGTGCGCCGGGGAAACGACGCAGCGCGTCTCGGGCTTTTCCTTCTTGAGGCAGTGGCCGCTCGCGCACGGCGAATCGGGCGTCGGCTGCCATCCGTCGTCCGTTTTCACCCACGTGCAGGTCACGACGTCGAACGACATCGGCACTTCGCGCGAAAGGAGGACGTTTTCGACCGCGCCGGAAGCGGGCGTGGCCGCGTAAGCGGTGCCCATGACGCACACGTTGCTGGAGAGCAGGTTGAGGACGAACGCCAGGCCGACGAAAGCGCGGAACGTCACGTCCGGAGTATAGGAGTATGCTTGGCTCCATGGAAGCCGCGGCGTACCGACGCATCGTGAACGACGTTATCAGGGCCTTGCCCCCGAAACTGCGGGCGCAGATGAACAACGTCGTGGTGGTCATCGAGGAACGCCCCCAGCGCGGGCGGCGGGCGAGGTTGCTCGGCCTCTACGAAGGCGTGCCCATCACCGAGTGGGGGAAGGGCGCCGCCATGGCCGAGTTGCCCGACCAGATCACGCTGTTCACGCGGACGATCGAGTCCGTCGCCGGATCGGAGGAGGACATCCCCCACGTCGTGCGCGAAACGCTGTGGCACGAAATCGCCCACCACTTCGGGTTCGACCACGACGTGATCCACCAGATGGAGGAGCGCTGGCGATCTCGGCGTGGCGCGCCTAAAAAATGATGAAGCGATAAAAATTGGTTTAAAATGCCACTTTTGAAGTATTGCGTAATGTGAAATTCATTGTAATTTATCGCGGCTCTTTGGAAACATCATTTAAACAATGGAAGAGGGAAACATGAAGAAGCTTCTGATGCTGCTTGCACTGCTGGTATTGCCCATCGTGGGCATCGCCGTCGAACCGGACGGCGTACTGATGCAGAAAATCTCGAAGTGGAAAATCGTCGAGCCGTCGCCCGTGAGTGACGTCACGACGATCGACTCGGAGATCGGCGAGTCGTTCGCCATCAAGGATCGCGGATACATCGTTTCTGTTGGAACGTACGGAACGTTCGTGCTCGAGGGGGACATCACCCCTGAGCCCGGACAAATGGTGAACGGTGCTAACTACATCGATAACCAAGTGATTACGTTCTCGGGCGTCGGAGAAAACGGGGGTCTCCCTTCTCCGAATCCCTCGTACGAGCCGCAGGGCTCGTGCTACAAGATCCAGCTCGTGCAGGGAACGTTCTACTTCCAGTACGTGGACCCGGTGCAGGGGGACCGCATGATCAAAGCGGTCCAACTCGGCGCCGGGGGCGTCCCGGCGAACTGGAATACGTTCGCCGCACCCGGAGCCTTCCACTTCAAGCTCTCGGTCGATATCGAGACGCAGCACGTGACCTTTGAAGTCCAGAAACGCAACGTTGTGCCCGATGAGGGTATGGTGAAGCTTCTGGACTTCACACTCGATCCGAACGACCCCGCGACACAAGGGTTCCCGTTCTTCGAATGGGGCCGGGTTACCGCGTTCAATCGAAATACGGCGGGGGGAGTGCATTTCTCCTGCAACTTCACCGCGGTGACGATTCTGGGCGCGTGCGATATTCCGATTCCGCCGCTGCCCGGCGGAGGCGGAGGTGGGGGCGACCCCCCGCCGATGATGCCGCCCGGCGGATTCTAACCAGGCGCAACCGGGACGATTCCCGGCGATAAACCTTTCATCCGAAGAGCACGACGGACCTGCGCGTTGCAGGTCCGTTTTTTTTTGCGTGTTTCCCTTATTTCCCGTCGAACGCCTTCCGCAGCCCGGCGATATCCACGCGCTTCATCGTGAGGAACGCTTTCATCGCGCGGTCTATCGCTTCCTGGTCGCCGCTCTTCATCATGTCCTCCCACGCGCTTGAACTGGCCTGCCACGACACGCCGTACCTGTCCTTCAGCCAACCGCACTGCTCTGCGCCGGGATCGGCCGAAAGCTTGTCGCTCAGCGCGTCGATCTCTTCCTGCGTGTCGCATCGCACGAGGAGCGACACGGCTTCGTTGAAGGTGAATGTGTGCATGTGGCCGCTGTCCATGGCGGTGAACCACTGTTTCTCCAGCATGAACTCGGCGAACATGATCTTCGCCGCCGGCTCGGGCGATGCGCCCGGCGGATATTCGGCGGTCATGCCGCGCTTGGAATCCTTGAATGCCGATACGTAGAAGTCGATCGCCTCGCCGGCTTTGCCGGTGTTGTCACCCGTGAACATGATCGAGGGCATGATGGTGGGCCTGGGCTCGCCTTGAGGATTCGTGAGGATGAGCTGCCAGTTCACGCCGTACTTGTCCTGCACCCAACCGTATCGCTTGCTGAAGGGGTATTCCCCGATGTCCATGAGCGCTTTGCCGCCGTCGATGAGCGCGTTCCAGACCGTGTCGATGTCCTTCGCGGCGTCTGTGTTTTGCGATGGGTCGAAATTCACCATGAAGGAGATTGATGGGTTGATCGTGAACGCGGGTCCCGCGCTGATGCCCATGAAGTCGAAGCCAAGGAGGTTGAACGTGACGACGTCGCAATCGCCGGAGGGGGTGTCCCGTATGACCGACGTGTGCGTCACGCTCGAGTCTTTGCCGAACGTTTTCACGTAGAAGGCGGCGGCTTCCGTCGCTTGGGTATCGAACCAGAGGTGGGGGACGATTTTCTGCATGGGCATAGTGTAGGCGAAGACGGCCGGTGCGCCACGCCGTGACCGCTGCTAGTCTGGCGCCATGACGCTCCTGCTCCTCCTATTGGCCCTTCTGCCCGCTTCCGCGGACGCGCAGTGTTATTCACCCAGCGACTGCGTGGCTCCCGCGCACTGCACCTCGCTCGAGGACGGCGTCGTCCCCGGCACGTGCGTGGGCGCGGGCTTGCACGTCGGGATCCACAAGGACGAGAAGCCGGTTCCGCCGGCCCCGACGCCCGTCCAGAAGCCCGTCGCCAAACCGGTGCCGCGCTCCTCCGCCCGTTCATCGTCGTCGTCCAGCAGCGCCGCGCCCGTCGCCCGCATCGAGGTGCCTTCGGAGACCGAACGTTTCTGGGGCTTCGCGGAACCGATCGTCGATCCCGCCGCCATCGCGACGCCGCTCACGTTTTCCGCGGATCCCGCGGTCGTGGGATCGAACCTGCTCCTCGCGCTCCTGACCGCGCTGGTGTTCGTGCTGCTCGCGGGACCGCTCGGTATCGCGCTGCTCACCGCGCCGAAGTCGGCGAAATCGTTCCTGGAACGCCTCCCCCTCAGCATCGTCGTGTTCGTCGCGGGCATCGTCCTGTGGCGGTGGCTCGTGCCCGCCGCGAGCGCCCAAGGCATCGCGTCTGTCCTGCCCAGCCCGGCCGTGCTCGTGCCCCTCTACGGCATCGCGTTTTTCCTCGTCGCCGGCGTGACCAACTTCGTCTGCAACAACATGCTCACCGCGGAAGCCGGCACGCTCGAGCGGTTCGTGTTGCCCGCGAAAGCCGCCACCGGCGCGTGGAAGCGGACGACCGTCGCCGTCGCGTGCTCCACGGTGCTCTTCGCCGTCGTTGCGGCGCACATCGCGAACGGATTCTCGCTGCTGCCGCTCCTCCAGCCGGGCGCGGCGGTCCTTTCGCTCGTGGCGGTCGTCTTGGCAACGTACTCGAAGGACGGTTTGCGTTACCTGCTGGCCAAGCACCGCAAATGGAACCCGACGTTCGAAGCGAACGTCCTCGGCGTCGTGCTCGCCGCGCTCAGCGTGTGGCTCACGCGGTCGTTGCACCTCTCGCCGGGGTACGTCTTCGGTGTCCCGATCGGCCTCGTCATCGGCGTGCAGCTCGATTCGCAGCGCGAAGGGTGGTTCGAGCTGTCGGGCCTGTTCGCGATGCTCTGCTGCGCGTTCGCCGCGTGGATGCTCCTCCTGGCGGTTCCCGCCGGTTCCGTCGGCCAGAACTTCCTCACGTTCCTCGTGGTGATGCTCGTCGAGGGCGCGTTCTTCGAATCGCTTCCGCACCGCTACCTCGCGGGCGGTCCCGTGTACCGCTGGAACAAGTGGGCGTGGGGAGCCCTCTGCGGCATGACGACGTTCCTCGCCCTGCACCTGCTCTGGAACACGTCGAGCACCGTCGCGTCGCTCGAGCAATCGCCACCGGCCCTCACGTACGTGTGCGTCCTCGCGTTCTACGTCGTCGCCGTGCTGGCGCTCATCGCGTATTGCCGCTGGAAACGGGCCGAACCGCGTTAAGCTTTCCGTTTGCCCCGCGTGATGAACGCCGTCATGACGCTGTTCGTGGCGATCATCGCGACGGAATGGAGCGTCGTGGCGACGTTGTACTGCTGGAGCGACAAGAGCGTCAGGACGTGGCGCGCGACGTTCATGGAATAGAGGAGCGGCGTTTCGCTCGACGGTTCGCGCCACGTTTTCCGCAGGCTCGGGATGAACGCGATCACGTCGATCGACACCACGATGACGACCGAGAGCGTCGGGTCGTCGGTGAGGATCCACGGCACGAGCCCGAGCAGCGCGCACGCGAGGAACACGTGGTCGATCCTTCGGATGTTCCTGAACCCGTACTGGAGGGAAAACGCGAAAATGACGATGGTGAACGATTCCGCCACGGCCGTGGGCACAGCGCCGATGCCCGCGCCTTTCGCGAACTGGCCGGCCAACGAGATGGCGGACACGAGCGACCACACGAGCCACGTGTAGGGGTGGGGGCGCACGCGTTTGGACAACACGTCCCGCAGGTAGGGAACGTTCCCGATCAGCGCCATGACCGTGGCGACGAGTGCGAACGCGGTTTTCACGTCCCGAGTATAGCGCCGTTTTCCCGCGAAGCGCTTTTTCCGTCAGGGCGACGAGGGCGTATAGTGTCCCCATGCTGAGAGACCTCACGACGGCGGAATGCGAGGCGATCCTCGCCCGCGAACGGTACGCGCACCTCGCGTGCATCGACGGCGACGAGCCGTACCTGGTCCCGATCACCTACGTCTTCGAGAACGGTTTCTTCTACGGTTTCACGCACAAAGGCGCGAAAACCGAGGCGTTGAAACGCAATCCCCGGATGTGCATCCAAGTCGAGCGCGTCGCCGCGGCGCGCGAGTGGGAGAGCGTCATCTGCTGGGGCATGTTCGAAGAAGTGACCGATCCGGCGCAGGTCCAACGCGTGAAACTCCTCTTCGCCGACCTGCATGGAAAATCGGTCTTGGCACACGAAGCGACGCCCGTTTCGCCGCTCGTGAAGGAACTCGGGGCGCACCCGTCGGGCAAGGAGACGGTCGCGTACCGCATGCAGCCCTACCGCGTGACGGGAAGGGCGGAAGTCCGCTGATTCACGATTCGTCCATCGCGTGCTTGATCACCTTCGCCACCCTGTTCGGGTGCCGGACGTAGGGAACCGTCGCCAGTTTCGTTTCGAAAACGAGCGTGCCGTAGCGGAGGACGTTCTGCAGGAAGCCGTTTTTCACCGCGTCGACCGTTTTCATTTTCTCGAAGGAAATTTCGAGGATGTCCTCCACGAACAGGGGCACCACGTGTATGCGGATGAGCCGCTTGTTCGTGATGATGATGCAATCGAGCGAGTCGCCCAAGAGCATCATGAAGAGCCAGTGCTGGGTGAACAGGAAGAGCAACGCCGCGCACGCGAAGGTGACGTGCGACAGCCACATGTAGTGGTGCGCGCTGAGTCCCGCGAGCGCGAACAGCAGGAACGAGGTCCCGAGCAGGAGGGTGGCGAGCACGACGGGCCAGACGAACCGCACCCAGTGTTCGTCGGTTTTCTCGACCAACCGTTCGCCGTGTTCGGTGGGCGCGGACGGGGTCATAGCACGTGGGGTTGGAAGAGGAAGAGGTACGCGATGGCGACGGCGGACGCGATCGTGACCACCGCGTAGATGGGCACGATGAAACGTCCCGGACGCCCCCAGGCGTCCCGCGCTTCGAGCGCGCGGAAAAACTCGGCGTACTTCCTCCGTTGCATCGCGTACGCCGCGACGTTGGCCGCGAAGAGCCCGATCGAGAGTGCCAGGATCACGCCCATGACGATCGTCATGGCGGTCATGCCGGGCGTTGCGAAGGGCGCGTCCATGCATGCCATGGTACACCCGCCCCGCCGAACGCGCCGCTTCCGGCCCTTCGGGCAAAAGGAAGCCCGATTCGGTGCCCCGACGCCCGCGACGCGCTACTCTGGTGGGGCATGAAGCGTTCCCTCGCCATCGCATGCGGGATCCTGCTCGCGGCGCCCGCGTTCGCCGCCCGAAGCGAACCCGTCGACCCAGCCATCAAGACCGCCACGGTCATGATCGCCAACTACGCGGACGACGCGAACAAAACGTTCCTCGGGTGGGGCTCGGGCTTCTTCGTGGACGAAGGCATCGTCGTGACCAACAAGCACGTGATCGAAGGAGGGGATTGGTACCGCGTGTACGTGACGGGCCCGGACTTCGCGATCGACAAAACCTGTTCGAAGAACATCACGAAGAGCGACGTGAAGGTGAACCTCGACGACGACGTCGCCTACATGCGCGTCTTCCTGCCGTGCGACCACACCGTCGTGAAATTCGCGCAGGATCCCGAGGAGGACGACCCGGCCTGGATCGTCGGGTATCCGTTCCGCGAATCGTACGAGAAATCCCTCACGCAGGTGTCCACCACCGGTTCCGTGCTCGGCATGAGCCAACTCGGGTGGATACGCACGGACGCGCACCTCGATTTCGGCAACTCCGGCGGCCCCGTCGCAAACCAATCGGGCGTGATCGGCGTCGCGGTCGCGAAAGGCGTCGACGCGAACGGCAACTTCGTCACGGGATATTTCATCCCGTCGTCCGTCATCGAAAAAGGACTCCTCTACGCCAACGATTCGCGCTTCGGCTACACGCCGCAGAGCAGCAAGGCGTCGCTCTCGCGTTCGTCCACGTCTTCGTCATCCTCTTCTTCCAGCGTCTCGTCGCGTTCCTCCACGAGTTCGTCGCGGTCTTCCTCTTCCTCTCGTTCTTCGCGATCCTCGTCGTCCGTGTCGTCGAGCCTGGCGGCGTTCAAGCCGTCGTCCTTCGAGGGGCGCACGTGCGCGCGGGTCGCGGCGTGGTTCGGGAACAGCGCGACGATGAAGAAACGCGTGAACGACCGCTTGCTGAAACGGTTCGGGTTCGAGTGTCCGTGAGGGGTCGGCGCTCACTCGAGCATCGCCTTGCAGAGCGCGTTCGCTTTCGCGAGTACGTCGACGCTCAGGTTGAACTTCGACTGCTGTTCCGCCGTCGGAGTGATAGATTCGGCGTCCTTCAGCAGCTTCGCGATTCCCTTGCAGTAGTTTTTCAACTTCGACTGCTGAGAGACGACGAGGCCCGGCTTCAGCGGTTTGACGGACGATGCGCTTGAAGACGATGCACTCGACTGCACCGACGAGGAGCTCGACGAAGACGTCGGCAAAAGGATCGGGCGGACGGGATAGCGGATTTGCGCTGATGCGGCGGTCGCGACGGCGCAAAGCGCGATCGAAGCGGATAAAACGGAGAAGGGGCGGAGGGTGGGCATGCGCGGAGTATACACCGTAGTACAATCGACGCATGGAAAGCTCCACGCCATCGGTCCGAGACGGCTCGCTGTGCGACGTGATCGCGGGCGTGCACGAAGGGAAGTCCGGCACCGTGCGCGATATCAAGACGAGCAAGACCGGAGCGGTCACAATCACGGTGGTCCAGGATAACGGCGAGAGGTTTAAGACGCTCGCGAAGAACGTCGTCCCGTCGGCGTGATTCCGGGTGTGACCGGTTGAAACGGTTCCAGGCGGCGGGCGCGTCGAACCCTACGCTTCCCACTGTTCGCCGATTCCCGCCGTGCGAGGCCAGATACGTCACCGACCGTCGTCCTGTCTAGTCGGTTTGACACGATCTTTCCTGGGATCGTACGTCTCCTGGGGCGATTGGAGAACTTTTTCTCCTTCGTTCACCCCCACGTTATGAGGCACATGCGCAATACCTTCGGTGCCGCCGCCTTCGCGGCAGGAGCACTCTTCCTGGGCATATCGACCACGTTCGCCATCGGCACGGTGGTCGTCAGCCCGCAACACATGAACGGCTGGCTGCTGCAATACGACGGCACCGCATCGGGTACGTTCGTGAACGGTCCAGGGGTTCCCCCTGCCGGCACGGGCAGCTTCCACATGGGAGTCGGCTCCGACGGCGACAGCGCGATCCAGATCCGCACGCGTGATTTCGACGGCATGCAACTCGCGCAACTCACCGACTTCACCTACGCGACGTACGTGGAGCAGAACAACGTCGGCCAGGCCCCGTACGCGATCATCAACGTCGACCAGGACGGCGACGGCGCGGCCGATGACCGCTTGTTCTTCGAGCCCGTCTACCAGAACGGCACCTACTCCACCAAGAGCGGCGCCGTGATCCCCAACCAGTGCGGCGCGGATCCCAACTGCGTGGCCATCGGCCAATGGCAGACCTGGGACGTCCGCAACGGCGGTCTCTGGGCCGTGAACGACGGCGACTTCGGTCCGCCCCTCGTCTCGTTCGACAACTACGTCCTCCAGCATCCCACCGCGACCGTCGCGACCTCGGCGAGCGGATCCATCCGCGTCGTCGCGGGCGGCGGAGCGGGCGCGTGGGACAACTTCCTCGGTGCAATGGACAACGTGAAGATCGGCTTCGTCACGGATCCCACCACGACCTACGACTTCGAATTGGACGGCGGTAACGGCACGAGCGACCTCGGTATCACGAAGACCGGAAGCGGCGTCGTGACCGCCGGCGGCAACGCCCTCTATAACCTGAGCATCCAGAACGCCGGCCCTGATTCGGCCTCCGGCGTGACGGTGACGGACGTCGCTCCCGCGGGAACGACGTACGTTCCGGCCCTGTCCGATCCCTCGTGCACCGCGACCGGCGGCGTCGTCACCTGTTCCAACCTCCAGATGGGTTCCGGCGCGACCCGCACCCTCGCCCTCGCGTTCGCGGTTCCCGCGAACTACGCGTGCCCCTCGTTGCTGGTGAACACCGCGACGGTCTCCGGCTCCGGCCTCGATCTTAACCCGCTGAACGACTCGAGCACGTCGACGCGCACGGTGAACTGTGCCGCGAGCGACCTCGGCATCGTGAAGAGCGGCAGCGGCGTCGTGAACCGCGGCGGAAACGCGGTCTACACCCTGCAAGCCACCAACTACGCCCCGACGGCGGCGTCCGGCGTCACCGTGAGGGACGTCGTCCCCGCGGGCGTCACCTACGCGCCCGCCCAGTCCGACGCGGCCTGCACGCAGAGCGGCGGCGTGGTCACGTGCCCCAACCTCCAGATGGGTTCCGGCGCGACGCGCACCTTGGTCCTCGCGTTCGCCGTCCCCGCGACGTACGACTGCGGCACGCCCTTGGTGAACACCGCGACGATCTCGGGATCCACGCTCTCGGGCTCCACGATGGACCCCAATCCCTCGAATAACTCCAGCACGTCCACGCGGACGGTGAACTGCCTTCCGGGTGACATCGGCATTAAGAAAACGTCGTCGGGCACGCTGAGCCTCGGCGGCAGCGCGGTGTACAACCTCCTCGTCTCGAACTTCGGCACGACGTCCGAAAGCGGCGTCACGGTGCGCGACGTCGTTCCCGCCGGCGTCACGTACGTCCCGGCCCGATCCGACGCCGCCTGCACGCAAAGCGGCGGGGTCGTGACCTGTCCGAACCTCGCGATGGGTTCCGGTTCGACGCGCAGCTTGGTGCTGACGTTCGCGATCCCGGCGACCTATGACTGCAACCTCCCGTTGTCGAACACCGCGACCGTCACGGGTTCGACCCTCGATACCAATCCTTCGAACGATTCCAGCACGACCACGGGAACCATCGCGTGTCCCCAGGCGTCGTCCTCCAGCTCTTCGTCGGCCCCGGTGGCCACGAACTCGACCGGCGGCGGTGGTGGCGGCGGCGGAGGAGGCGGACGTCGTCCCCCCGTCTCCTCGACGGGTAACGTCCCGCCCCCGGCGACCGGTGGTCCCGACGGCAACAACACGTTTTCCGACGTGGTACGCGGCAGCTTCTACGAAGACGCCGTGAACCTCTTCCTTGAACGCGGGTTCCTCGACGCCTCGCAAACGAGGTTCCGCCCGAACGACGTCTCGACCCGCGCGGAACTCACGAAGCTCGTCATCGAGCTCCACGGCGGCATCCTCTCGTCGCCGTCCGGTTCCCCGAGCTTCGACGACGTGCGCCCCGGCACGTGGTACTACGACTACATGGAAGACGCCGGCGAGCGCACGTGGGTCAGGGGAGACAACAACTGCTACGGCAGGCATCCCTGCACCGCGCGCCCCAACGACGGCATCATCCGCGCCGAAGCGGCCGCGATCATCGTCCGCACCTTCGACTTCGAAGCGACCGGCGACGCTCCGCGCTTCAGTGACGTCCCGAACGGCTCGTGGTATTCCAACTGGGTCCAAGCAGCCGCGGACCACTGCGTGCTCCAAGGCGACGCCGGCCGCGCCACGGTCCGCCCGCTCGAGAGGGTCACGCGCGCCGAGATCATCGTGATGCTCAGCCGCGCTTACGACGACCTCTCCTACGCCGACGGTTGCCGCCAGGTCGGCACGCGCGACCGCATCACGTCGGTGTCGCTCACGTCGCCCGATACGCTTGAGGTCCGTTTCAACGCCGACATCGACAATAGCTCCGCGATGGACGAAGACATGTTCGTGCTCACCTGCAACGGCCAGCGCTCCATCGCTTCCTCCCGCGCGGTCGGCGCCCGGGTCGTGGAATTGACGCTCGATAACGCGCTTCCGGCGGGCCGCAGCTGCCGCGTCAGCGTGATGGGCCTGGAGAACGGCGACGGCATGACCTTCAACGATTCGTTGGCCTTCGTCAGCCGCGCGCCGACGTCCAGTTCCTCCAGCAGCAGGTCGTCCTCGCGCTCCTCGAGCTCGAGCACTTCCTCGACGAGCAGGACGTCCTCCAGTTCGAGTTCGATGAGTTCCACGTCGTCCTCCATGAGCTCCAGCTCATCCTCCTCTTCGCTTTAATTCTTCTTCCCCCATTCTTGTATGAGTCACGATAACGAGAAGCACGGCCACCAGACCGACGGCGACGAAAAGCCGAACGAGGGCCAGAAGCCCGACCAGGCGAAACCCGCCGGCGACGACATGCCGGCCGGCGTCGGCAAGCAGGATGAACCGAAAGGCGACGCGAACGCCAAGTAACGGTGACTCAAAAAAGCCCCTCGGATGAGGGGCTTTTTTTTATTCGTCCCCCGTTCAGTTTTCGTACCCCCACGTCGTCAGCCATCCCTTCATCATGTCGATCTCGCGCTGTTGCGCTTCGATGATGTCGGTGGCCAACTGTTTCATTTCGGGGTGCTTTGCCGACTTGAGCGCCTCCTCCGCCATGTCGATCGCGCCCTGGTGGTGGGGGATCATCAGGCGGATGAACGCTTCGTCGAATTCGTCGCCTTCGAGGCCCTCGAGCATCATGCCCATCTTGCTCATCATGCCCATGGCCCCGTCGCCCGCGCCGCGCATCATGCCCGTGCGAGCCCCGTCGTCGGAGTCGTAACGGTATATCGCGTTGCCCGCGCCCATCATTCCTCCGTCGGTCCACGGATGGCCCATGACGCCGATGGTGAGGAGGCACGCGATCGCCCCGCCTATGAGCAGTCCGATGCCCCACCGCAGGAGCTGCGCCAGGGGAAGCGTCTTCGCCGCCCATGCGAGCAAGAAGGCGAGGCCCGTGACGAACGCGAGGACCGAGAGAACGTGGACGATCCACAAGATGGCGAATCCGAAGCCGAGGTCCATGCCGATGGTGTTCATTCCGTGCATCATGGAAAAGAGGGGAAAACAAATGGTGTTACAAGCTGATACGGGCGAAAAAGAAGAAGATCGCCGTGAAACCGACGACCATCATGATCGGTGCTATGTCGGAAATCCAGTTCCTGCGTTCCGGGTGGAAGCCTTTGAGCAGGAGGGAGTTGCTCACGACCGACACGGAGCTGAACGCCATCGCGAGACCCGCCAGTTCGGGCCGCAATTCGATGCCCCAGTGCGTGAAGAGTCGCGCGGCGATTGGGATGCCGATGATGTTGTAAAAGAGGGCGAAGAAAAGGTTTTCCTTGATCTTCCGTACCGTGGCCCTGCTCAGCGTGATCGCGGTCGCGACGTCGCGCAGGTCGTTCCGCACAAGCACGATGCCGCCAGTTTCCATGGCGATGTCCGTGCCGCTGCCCATGGCGATGCCGAGGTTCGCCTGCGCGAGCGCGGGGCTGTCGTTGATGCCGTCGCCGACCATCGCCACCCTCCTGCCCGCTTCCTGCAATTTCTTCACCTCGTCCGCTTTTTGTTCGGGGAGCACTTCGGCGAGGACGTTCGTGATGCCTACCTTCGCGGCGATCGCCCGCGCGGTCCGCCGGTTGTCGCCCGTGATCATGTACGGTTCGAGGCCCATGCGCCGCAACCGGCCCACTGCTTCCATCGACGTGTCCTTCACCGTGTCCGCGACGGCGATGATGCCGAGGACTTGCGTCGTGTCCGAGAGGATCATGGCTGTCTTCCCCGCTTCTTCGAGCGCTTCGAGGCGCTGTTCGATGGCCGAGATGTCGACACCATTCTTCCGCATGAGGGCGCGGTTGCCCAAGCGGTAGAGCGTGCCTCCGACCGATCCTTCGACGCCGTGACCCGGTACCGCCGTGAACTGTTCGGCATTCGAGATGCCGACGCCCTGCTTCTTTGCGTGTTCGACGATGCTTTCCGCGAGCGGATGCTCGGAAGCTTGTTCGAGCGTCGCGGCCGCAGCCAGGATTTCTTTTTCCGAACCTCGGAGGGCGACGATATCGGTCACTTCGGGTTTCCCCTTGGTGAGCGTGCCCGTTTTGTCGAAGACGATGGCATCGATCTTATTCGCGGCTTCGAGGGGTTCGCCGCCGCGGATCAGGATGCCGTGTTCGGCTCCTTTGCCCGTCGCGACCATGATGCCCGTAGGCGTCGCGAGACCCAGGGCGCACGGGCAGGCGATGACGAGGACGGACACCGCCGAGAGCAGCGAGAACGAGACGGTTTCGCCCACGAGCAGCCATCCGACGAGCGTCACCATCGCGATGACGATGACTGCGGGCACGAACCACGACGACACGCCGTCCGCGAAGTCTTGGATGGGGGCCTTGGACCCCTGCGCCTCTTCCACAAAGCGGATGATGCGGGCGATCGCTGTTTCGCTGCCGACTTTGTCCGCGCGGAACTCGATGGAGCCGTTGCGGTTCATCGTCGCGCCGAAGACGCGATCTCCCGGCTTCTTTTCGACGGGGATGCTCTCTCCGGTCAGCATCGATTCGTCGACCGAGGTCAGACCTGTCAGGACCGTTCCGTCGACGGGGATCTTTTCGCCCGGGCGAACCACGACGGTATCCCCAGCGACGACCTGCTCGATTGGCACGTCGACGGTTTGCCCGTCGCGCAGCACGCGCGCGGTCTTCGCCTGAAGGTTCATGAGTTTTTGGATCGCCTCCGAGGTCCGGCCTTTCGCGCGTGATTCCATCCACTTGCCCAGCAGGACGAACGTGATGAGAAACGCCGCCACCTCGAAGTAGAGGTCGTGCACCTCGCCGAGGAGCGTCCCCTCCGTCGCGAAGTGAGCGGCGAGGTTATAGACGCTGTAGAGGTACGCGGTGAGCGTGCCGATCGCGATGAGGCTGTCCATGCTGAACGTTAGCATGCGCAGGCTCGACCAAAACCCTTTGAAAAAGCCCCTGCCCAGCCAAAACTCGACGGGCGTCGCGAGGACCAGCGACGCGATTCCCATGAAGGGCATCAGCGCTTCGTACAAGGGCAGCGCCGGAAAGAAGGAGAGCGCCATGAATGCCAGCATCGGGAGGCTCAGTGCGAGACCGATGAGGAATTTCTTCCGGTAGCCTGCGATTTCGTCCGCCTGGCGCTTGCGGTCCATCTCGACGCCGTGGCTTCCGTGTTCGTGCCGCACTTCCGCGCCGTAGCCCGCCGCTTTCACCGCGGCGACGAGATCGTGTTCGTGCACTTTCGCAGGGTCGTAACGCACGTGCGCTTTCGCCGCGGCGAGATTCACGTTTGCTTCCTCGACGCCCGCCGTCTTTTTCAGTTTGCGAGTGATGAGGGCGCTGCAGCTTGCGCAGTGCATGCCAGAAATATTGAGGGTGCAATTGGAAGACATGATTATTGGGCGGGTTGGACCTTATACTTTGGATCGAGCGATTCGATTTCCGCGGTCCACGCGGAGAGGTCGAACGCGTCGTCGTGTTCGATGGTGACGTTCTTCGTCGCCATGTCGACGTCGACGGACTGCACAGAGGAATTTTCCGAGCTGACGTCCTTGATGAGGGCACTGCATCCGTCGCAGTGGATGCCGGGAATGCATACGGTAGTTTTCATAGGAAGAAGGGGAATCAAATGACGGTGAAGGAGCCGCGGACCATGCCCATCGAGCACATGAATCCGAGTCGTCCTTTTTTCGGCGCGGTGAATTCGATGACGTTGTCACCGCTTTTCAGTGCTTTGCTGATGTTCAGGTCGGGAATCGTGAGGATGGACGTACAACCCGTCGCTTCGTCGCCGTTCACGGTCCAGCGCACGGGCACGCCCGCTTTGATGGTGATCGAACTGGGTTCGTAGCCGTAGCGCGTGACGGCCATCGACACTTCCTGCACGCCTTTGCGCGCGGTCGGAGCGGCAGAAGGCGCGTACGTCTGGCGTCCTACCGAAAAGCCCGCGAGCGCCATGCCCGTTTGCAGGTTGAAGACCGCAAGCACGAGCACGACGACGCCCGCGAAGTGAAGGAAGGAGCGCGAAATCGTTCCTTTGAGGCTGGCGCCGAGCGCGCCGATCCCGAGGAGGAACGGCAGCGTGCCCACCGCGAACGTGAACATGATCGCGGCGCCCGAAGCGGCGCTTCCAGATGCCAATGCCACCAACTGGAGTGATTGCGTGAATCCGCAAGGCAGGAAGAACGTCAGCGCCCCGAGCAACGCCGGTGCGGCGGGATGGTCGCTGTCGGAAAGGTTCGCGATGCGCCGCGCGATGCCCTTGGGCATGCGGACGTTCTTCGGCAGCAGGTGAAGGATGCTCAGCGCGAAGAGGATCATGACGACGGCAACCGCCATGTTCATATATCCGGTCGCGCGCGTGCTCAGCGACAGCGATTGGCCAAGCATTCCGACCGCCCCGCCGAGGACGAAGTACGACGCGAGACGCCCGAGGTTGAAAAACAACACGGGGCGGAATTTCTGGGCGGGCGTTTCGGCGGCATGCAGTTCGTTGTGTTTCGCGGCAACGGCCAACAGGAGGCCTCCTGTCACCGCCATGCAGCTGCTTGCCCCTGCGACGAGGCCGATGACCAGGATCGCCCCCAAGGAGGCAGCGTCCGCCGTGGACGGCGCGAGTGCCGAAAGATCGAAACGTCGGAGGAGCAGGTATCCGCCGATCACGATGACGATCGAAATCGCGATATCCCTCCAGAGGGTGCCGTCGGCCGCGTCGCCGAGCGAATATCCGGCCCGTTCGACGGCCCGTTGGATCGCGCCGTCGTCCGGCGGATGGCGGGGGTCCGTCGTGATGATTGCTTCGCCGGTCGCGTGATGCGCATCGACGGAGAGGACGCCGGGCACCTTCGAGAGCGTGCGCTCGACCATGATGTCGCAGCTCGCGCAGTGCATGCCCTGGATGCAGATCGTTCGGCGTTGATGGTTCGATTCGTGGGACATGTAGAAGGAGGATACAAGTAAAAAGCGTCTACAAGACGCGGATAGGGCGTATTCTCAATTCCTCAATACGATCGTTTCCACGTGGAAGAAATGGCCGGGCGGTGCGGCCGACTTCGGGATTGGGGCGCCGTTGCGAATGTCTGCGCCGTCGACATCGAGTACGGCGGCAGGCGCGATGATGTCCTGTGAGCCGTTGTTGAACGACTCCTCGAACGGCAACGCGTGTTCGAAGCAATGGCCTTGGTCGCAGGGATTTCCCCCTCCGTCCTTCGAATCGTCCTGGCTTCCGTGCGAGGACATGCTTTGCATCCCGTGTTGCATCGCTGGCATGTCGTCCTGTGCCATCGCCATCGGCATCATGCACGCTCCTCCGAACAGGAGGTGCGTCGTGAGCGCCGACAGTGCGACCATGCGGAAAGACATCGTCCGGAGTGTAACACGAAATGGCCCGACGTGGTTCAGGCGGTCCGGAGTTCCCGTTGGATTGTGCCGGGGCCATGATTCGAGCCCATTTTCTTTTCCTCGAATATGGCTCCGATTTTCGCTTCAAATCCGTTCGATGCCTTCGATGAAGGCGAATCTGCTACGCTGCCCGTCGCATGGCGCACTACGTATGCAAAGGCAGTTGCGGCGGCTCCCTTCCCGAGATCGGCGCCTGTGAAACCCAGGGCTGCTCGGCGCAGTGGGAAATCATGGAGGAGTGCGACTGCGCGGACGGCGCCCACGGCAAGGTGGCGGAGGCCGAGACGGTGCCCGTGAAGGACAGCAACGGCACCGTGCTGCACGACGGCGATTCGGTGGTGCTCATCAAGGACTTGAAGCTTCGCGGATCGTCCACAGTGCTGAAGGTGGGGACGAAAGCCTCCAAGATCAGGCTGACGCAGAACCCGGAAGAAATCGATTGCAAGCTGGACGGCACGGCGATCGTGCTGCGCTGCGAATTCGTGAAGAAGGTCGCGTGAAAGAACGCATGAAATGGCTCGACGTGGTTCAGGCGGTTCGAATCAACTACGACCTCGTGATGAATACAGTCAGAACCGTATGAATGAGATTTAATGGCAAAAAACCCTCCATCCCGTGATGGGATAGAGGGAACCGAGAAAGGTTTTTCGTGCGTGCTAATCATTTCGCCATGCGGGCGCGTGGCAGTATGCGAATACTTCCAATCGGATCGGCTTCTTCAGATCGATTGCGATCTGAGTGACCTCGCCGATTTGCTTTCTTCGCTGTTGCATCAAATCGCTGAGCATCCTGCTTTCTTCTTCGTTCAAAACGCCGAGGGCATCCTGCCACTCTTTGCCGCGTCCTTCTTCGAGATACTCGTCCGGCACTTCTCCATGGCTCCATGCCTCCTGGGCGTCGGCGTATTCGGTTGCTACGGCCGCATAACGTTCCTTGAGCTGCCCATGCACGAGCTGCTTGAGGTAGTTATCGTTATAGCAACCATCTTCGCCGAAGTGTTGCACGAGGGCCGCCGCAACACCGTAATCACCTTTATCGAAGGCTTTTGCGAAAGCTTCCGGAATAAGGGTTCTCGCGAACTCCTGGGCTTTTGGTCGTAAATCCGCCGGGGAATTTACGAATCCAAGCAGGCCCATGTCTTCCCCCACAGCGATGGCGATCTGGAAAGCCCGGGATACCTTTCCTTCGCTCGCCATCGTCACGAGTTCCGATCGGAAGTATCCGCTGCGTGAGCGTCGGCTCTCCCAATTGAGGAGTGACAACAATGCATGCAGCTGTTCCAACATTCCTTTGTCGTCTGGGTGCCGTACGTAATACGACCAATGGGGGAGGATATAACTCTCCCACACGATCGCGTTTCGCTCGGCATCATCATTTTTGAAACACTTCGCGCCCGCGATCGCGATGTTGAAGTGGTTGTTGTAGTGCCCGCCGGGATGATGAAGCCATTGAACGAACAATGACCGCACTTCCTCCGGCGTGAAACCCAATTCAGCCAGGTGATCAACTATTGGATCTAGTTCGTGTCGTTCGTTCTCCGCGTGTTCCATTTTGATGGGCAACGAACGACGTAACTCGAACACGTCACCCATCTGCATTCTATGACGCAGGTAGATGAGTTCGATTTTTTTCGCGAGGGGATCTTCGTTGGGGATGTGATCCCGGCGCGCGCGCAAGCTTGCGCTCACTTCATGACCGTCCAACCGTTTTGCGACTCCAGCTTTCACGGACAGGCGTTCAAGAGCTGTGCGAATAACACGAAGTTTCATGTCATCCGACCAGCCGAGCGTTTTTGCTATACCGTCGAAATCACAACTGACAAGGGCGCTGATGTCGTTTTCGAAAATCAGCATCAATCCATTTCCCGTGTCGGCCGGAGTTCGGACGGTTTTTTCACCATCCGCATGATACAAGGACAGCACGACCCCGATGCCGATCAACTCCTCGATGTACGCCGCGGCGTCATCGTGCAGTTGGTGCTCGATCATCGTGCGCAACTTGTGCGTCGGGTCTGTGATGAGTTTCAAACGTTCACGAATGCGATCAGTCATCTTTTCTTTCTCCCGGGCTTGCTCTGGTGCGGCTTTTGCCGCCCGAACTTGCTCCATTGAGGTGATAAGGGCGTCGAGCGCCCCCGGACCATAATCCCTGACCAACGTAGCCAGGAATTTCACAGCTCTGACTTGCCTACGGGGCCAGCCAGAATTATGAGCGATGTTACGCGCCTCATTCGGGCGCTTCGTACGAGCGAGTTGTACCAGTTCTGCGTGACGCAGAGCTGGCACGGCGAGTTTTTGCAACTCGTCCTGCGTGTGCTCTGGCATACAGATGTACCTTTCTCGGTGATGTGTAATGAGCACTATGGCGAATGCCACAGTTAGTATTAAAATATCTTATTTTTCTATTATGTCAATTATGATGTAGGGCGAAGTTGAGACAGTTAGAACCGGGTTCTTGGCTTCGTATAAGGCAAAGTTAAATGGCTCGACGTGGTTCAGGCGGTTCGAATCAACCAGGACCTCGTGGCTAACTCAGTCAGAACGAACGAAAGTACATTCTTCCGTCAGTCCT
>CAZIQM010000002.1:21444-59177 GCA_964541635.1 uncultured Candidatus Peribacteria bacterium
TGATCAGTTATTTCAAGGATTCCTAAATATTTGATCGGAGGGGTGCTCTTTAGTGCCGCTGGGAGCCGTTCCAGATCACGATCTACATCTACATACGCTTTTATAAAACGCATGAGGAAGCCGTGTGAGAAACAGATCGCTTCCTTTAGCTCGGGATCATCCAGCAGTCCGTCCACTCTCGCCAATAGTTCTTCTAGCGGTTCGGTGGAAGGAGATCCTTCGATAAGGCAATCGTACAAACGCTGGCGGATGGCATCGAGCGGCGCTTCGCGTTCATTCACGAAGCCCGAGGGCTTGAACCAAATTTCCTTCAGGCGTTCGTCGATGATGGGTGTGGCAGCTGGCAACTCCAATACCGATCGTGCCAGATCGTGAGTTTCGCGCGTACGTAAGGACACGCTACACCTGGTTGGATGTCCTTTTTTCAGCATTTCCACTAACTCACCGGGTAGGTCTTCCTTATCGAAAGACTGAATGTGAGGATCAATCGCGAACGTCGCGATATCTTCTAGCGTGCTTAAGGGCATCGCGTTGTAGTCCTGATATGGGGGCCGGGAAACGTTATGGCGTACGTAGAACATTAGAGTGCTGAATTATCGGTGAAGAGCCTCTTGCACACCTCCTTGGCGAGGATCGCCGGAGAATCGTACAAAGGCAGTGAGCTATCCTCGGCGACGAAGGGCAGTAAAAACGGAAGTTCGGTGCAGCCCAAGATGATTCCCTGCGCCCCTTCTTTCCGTAAGCGCTCCACGATGCTCAAGAATGATTCCGTTTCATGCTCGAAAATCTTTCCCGCGATCACTGCATGGATGAGTTGTCCGATGATTTCTTGGTCTTCTTCGTTCGGAAGAATCGCTTCGATGCCTTTTACTTCCAGCGGATCAAGATACAGCCGCGACTTCATCGTGGTCTGGGTCCCGATGACTCCTACTTTTTTCAATCCATCAGTGGCGACTTTTTCCACCACGGCATCGACCATGGACACGAGGGAGATGCCGGATCGTTCTTCGATCATCTTCGCGTATAGATGCATCGTGTTGCACGGCATCGCGAGTATCGTGGCACCGGCGTTTTTTAAACGGAGCGCTTCATCGGCCACCATGTTCGATGTGAACTCTTCATCTTTCTTGCTCCTTACGAGATCCGGAACAGGAATGTTGTCTAAAAGGATATGGGGGAAATCGCCGTTCCTTTCAATGTTGTACTCATGCAAACAAATATCAATGAGCGTTTGGTAAAACTTCGCGCTCGCTTGCGGTCCCATGCCTCCAAGAATTCCAAGGATTTTGCTCATGATGTTATCGCGGATAGATTGCGCTCAAGGCCTCGGGCGTTGCGCCGTCAGCGATCATAGCATTGATATCGATCCGGATGGGCCCGTCTTTGTGCGGTGCTTTCATTGCTTCATCAAATTCCTCAGCGCTCATGGGATCGCCTGAATTTTTCGCAGGATAATACGTCGGTCGGGATCCGATCGGGGTAAGGAAGGGGATTACCTTCCTGGGGGGATTGTGGGCATCTGCCACATCAGACGTGATCGTGAAGAACGGCTTCTCAGGGGTTCCTCCAATTGGAATGATGGTTTGTACGCTTGATGGCGTTTGATCGCCAAAAGGATAATCGGCCGTCGCACCGCTGTAGACTGCGTTAGCGGCCGCATACGTGTCGAATTCACCGGTGGTATTAGAGTTCCTTTGTTCATATGAACCGATTCGCTTGGCAGCCGCCTCGATTTCAAGGACCTGTAATGCCTTCGCGCGGATGGATTCTGTAACACCTTGAATGCCTTGCCTTACGGCTTCCGGATAATCGCACCCGAACGCGAATGAGACATGCTCCGCGATACTCGCGTGAAATTTTTCGACGTATCCACGCAAATACGCTTCCAGCTTTTGCGCAGACTCCTTCGCCTTCTCGGGATCCAATCCATTTGTTTCTGCGATGAAATCAGTCGCTTGATACACGAGGTATCGAGGAGGTGTGAGGCCGATGCGCTGCATTTCTTCCAGGACTTTCAGCGCGGGGATCATGAGCGCGGGTGCGCGAACCGGAAAATCATAAGATCGATGAATACCGTATCCACTCGTGAGTTGAATATCGCCAGGCGATGCATTTCCTTCGGCGATGCTTTTTCCTAATCGCTGTATCACATCTGCATCACTCGAACGTGCGGGGCGCAAAGGTCCGATATCGGGGTGTGACCCTTTGAGGCGCAGCGTGTTCTGCACGAGATTGCCGGAGATGCGTGTCATTGATTCCTTCATAATGTACTGATGTAACGGTACAATACTACCCCTGCGCAGCAGCGGTCAAGAGTTTAATTTCACTATTTAAAATGCTTAGCAGCCTTCTATTCCGGCAGAATCTTTTGTTCTGACCGTCAGGCCCTTGATGCCCGTTTGGACTTCGCTGATTCCTTTCGGATTGGCATTCCTGAGAAGTTGCTCAAATTTTCCGCGCTCCGTGCCGTAAATCGCTTGGAACTGGGTCTGAATATCCTCAGTGCGCTTTGGGAAATCACTCGAAGAACGCATCATAGCTTCTCCGATGACGGGACAATCCGTGCGGAAGTTGCTTACACTTTTGCCGTCGTGCCAAGAGAATTCGTACCGCATGTTTTAGAAGGGAAGATGAGAGAATAGTAGTAAGTAATACTTTACAACGCAATGCGTATTTGTATAGGAAACGATAGATAAAAAGAAGGCCCTAGTCGTGAGACTAGGGCCAGCAGATGCGGAGGGATTCGAACCCCCAACCGTTGGTTTTGGAGACCAATGCTCTAGCCAGTTGAGCTACGCACCCGTGTCGACTCTCCAAGGAGAGTAGATAACATAAATCTATATATGGCAATGATCAGAGTCAAGAGCGAAATTTGTGGTACATTTAGGATATGGAGCCTCAAGATCGTCATTATAAGGAGCTGTGCGAACTATTCGCGTCCGTTGGCTCCGTGAAGGAGGCCGATTTATTGCTTCAGGACATTCTCACGCCGCAGGAGGTGGCTTCGCTCGCAGAGCGATGGCAACTCGTGCAATTGCTGGCGCAAGACATGCCGCAACGCGATATCGCTGAAAAGCTGAATGTGAGCATTAGCAAGGTAACGCGGGGCTCGCGTGTTCTTCAGTATGGGAAGGGCGGGTTCGTGCATTTCCTGCGCAAGCTGAAAAAACCCGTTAACAAATAAGGAAAAAGGGTGAGGGCATCATGCCCTCACCCCGTTTCACAGGAGGCTCATCACTTCATCAAATTATTTAGATCTCTTAAGCAGGGATTTTTTTTATTTGAACTTCCGTCACTGCATCAACCAGAGGACGGAAACACAACTATCTAACTCTGTTAGGCATTCGAAGTTGTTGTCGCCAACTACTTCTTTTGCACCTCCGTTAAAATGTAGGTTCCTTTGTACAAACCAGAACTGTTTCTCGCGAGGTGATCATCGATCTCCTTCGCGATCCGCGTCATTTCACCGGCTTCCGAGTGCGGAGCAGAGAAGAAGAAGCGCGGGACGATCGCCTGCAGAGTGGGATAGCTTTCGATGTTTTTATCGACGATATCCAACCCTTTCGAGCGAAACGCCACGCGCAATTTATCCACCGTCGTACCGGTCGCTTCGATAGTGAAGACTCGTTTGTGAGCCCAAACTTCGATCGTGCCGTTATAACGGTTAAGCCGCGCCCTCACTGTCGATGGCCAGGGATAGAACCAGAAGTTCAGCAATGCGTCCTCGTTGTAGTAGGACAGCACGGCTTTCCCTTTTGGTTTTAGCACCCGGCGTAACTCTGAAAGCAGGTTTCCCCCGAATTCGGAAGCACTGCCGAACGTTGCAACGGCGAAGTCCACGGATGAGTCTTCCATTGGGATTCCGACGGAAAGGTCGGCTTCCCGAAATTCAACATGTCCGGGCCATGTTCGGCGCTTGCGTGCTTGCATGCACATCTGATCGGATACATCGAAGCCGATGAGTCGTTCAAAGTGAGTTTCCAGTTCTTCTAGAACCTGACCCGTTGCACAGCCGAGGTCGATCGCACATGCATTGGACGGGAGACCTTTGATCGCCCGTTTCATCATGTGCAATTCTCGACTCCGGTAGCCGCGTACCGCATTGGCATCGCTGCCGTTGCAGTACTCGTCGTTGTAGGAAGGCGCGGACAGTTCCGCCAGCTCAAGGAGGTTCTTGCGGAGCATGTCCGCCGGAACTGGTTCCTTGCTCTGAAAGGTATCGACCTTCGCCTCCACGCATTCCGAGACCTTGGAGAAAAACATGATGGTCGACCAAAGTTCCGCGACGAAGTCGAAGTTCAACCCGAGGGTTTGGCACTTCTTCTCGATGTCGCTGAATTTGGCCGCCTCCCTGTCCGAAGCCATGATGTTCTTTTCATGGAGCTTCTTGAGGTGTCCTACCTTGCGAACGACTTCGCCCCGTCGCCCTAACAGGGCGATGAGGCCTCCGTCGATCATGTCGATCTCTTCCCGTAAGGGTGCAAGCTCTTCCGTGTACGTCGGTTTTCCCTCCGTGACACTCATGGCTATCTTCCTTATTTGAGACCCATCGCGCTGCGCATGTCTTGAAGGACTGACGCTGCTATGGGTCGGACTTTGTTGGCACCTTGTGTGAGAACGTCTCGCACATGGTCGTCGCTGAGCGACTTGTAACGATGTTGAATCGGTTCGAGCAGGGCAACGATGTCCTGCGCGAGTCGCGACTTCATTTCCCCGAAGAACTTTCCTTCGCGATTCGCGTAGCGACGGAGGTATTCCGTATGCACTTCGGGCGGGCTGCACAGCTCTACGAGTGTGTACAGGGCCTTGGTGCCGGCTTGCATCTCACCGCCCGGTTCGGGTTGGGTGGGAATGCCTTTCACTTTCTTGGTGACGGCGGCGATGTTTTCGAGCAAGGCGATGGTATTACCGTCGCTTTTGCCCATCTTATCAGCGCCGTCGATGCCTGGAACACGAAGGGGATTGTTGATGTTCATCTCGGGTAGAGTGAACACATCGCGACCGAACGTGTGGTTGAAACTGCGTGCGAAGTCGCGCGCCATCTCGACGTGTTGCGTTTGGTCTTGGCCCACGGGAACTCGGTCCGCTCGAACGCACAGAATGTCGGCGGCCATCAGGATGGGATAGCCGAGCAGTCCGTAACTCACCTCGCCTTCGGGCACGCCCTTGTTACGGACGCGATCCTTGAACGTGGTGCAGGTTTGCAGACGACCCAATTTCACGACGTTGCCGAGAAGGACAGTGATTTCACTGATCTCCGGAACGTCGCTTTGTCGGTACATCGTCGATTTTTCCGGGTCGATGCCGCAGGCGAGGTAATTTTTAACGACCTCGACGGACAGCTTGTCGACTTCGGTGGGGCCAGTCACCTCTGTCAGCGCATGGATGTCGGCGGCGAAGAAGAAGCATTCGCTTCCACCTGCTTCCAAATCCAGGAATTGCTTGATGGCACCAAAATAGTTGCCGAGGTGAAGGTTTCCGGTCGGGCGCATGCCCGACAAAATACGGTTCGACATGATTCAATTCTCCAAAAAGGGTGACGTGTGCGATGGCACACGTCGATTCGTGACTGAGCCGATCCTGTGAAAGATCGCTCGAAACACCAAGTTTCGATAGTATTACTATAGAACATATTTGAGATTTAACAAATGTTCATCTGTATCATGCAAACTTTTTGGCTAAGCATAGCCTCGAAATAAGGTTCTTTCCTCCCTTGGAACACGCAAATTTTTTTGTCGTAGTTGACTCAGTTCGAATGGACTTCTTGGCTTCATGAAAAGACAAAGTTAATGGCTCGACGTGGTTCAGGCGGTTCGAATCAACCACGACCCCCTCGTTTTGAATGCGGTTTGAGTGTGAACAGGATGTACGATATGAAGCGTGATTAGTTTTGTACCACTCGATGAAGGCCATATTCCAGAACTTCAAGCCTGGTTCACGCAATATTCTGATAAGTGGTTAGGCCATGCTGACTATCCCGGTGAATTGCTCGCACTGAAGGAGAAATCGTCGAATCGGCATTGCTTCATAGCGCTTGAAGACTCCCGCGCGGTCGCGATCGTCGACCTTGAAATCGAGGATGACCGGTCGGCTTGGATGAGTTTAATCGTTCGACCTGATGCCCGCGGAAAAGGCATGGGCAAGATGATTCTTCGTGCATTCCTTGAAGAGTCGGTATTGAAAGGCGTTGATGAGCTGAAAATCGAGATCGAAAAAGACAATGAAGCGAGTCTTCGCTGTTTTCGCGCGGTAGGATTCCAAGAAGAGGATCGAGCGGACACTACGGAGGGTTTTGTGTTTTTGAGTATGCGACTGAATCGCGGTGAATGAGTTGGCCGTAGTTAATCCCGTTAGAACAAACTTCTTGGCTCTACAAAAAGACAAAGTTAAATGGCTCGACGTGGTTCAGGCGGTTCGGGAGTTTAAGGAGGTGATTACTCCTGCTTTAAGTTCATATTCTGATCCCCTTATAAAAGAGCTGTGTATGCATAAATAAAATCATGCTATTACAAGGGATTGATTTATTTATATAGGAGGCATAGCTTAAGCTCATATGGCCAAACGCAACGAAGATCGTCGCGAGCGCTTCAAGCGCCTAGCCGCACAGAGAACATCAGCCGTATTGGAACGGTTAAAGATCCTTGGTAACTGCTCAAATAGGAGCGCATATGAATACACGGAGGCGGATGTAGATAAGATATTCGGCGCGATCGAAAAGCAGCTCCGGACCGTAAAGTCTAAGTTCTCTTACCCCTCCGAAGATACTCACTTCAAGCTATGAGCTCCGCCCTCCCCAAATCGGACAAGATTCTCATCGCTATGCACGAGAAGTCCAGCGGCTCCACAAAGCCGTTGAAGTACGAGGACATTGTGGTAGCGGCCTTCGAGAAGTATCCGCAGGACTTCAGTTTGCGGGGCTATTCCCAGTATCCCGACTCCTCAGACATTCATAAGCCTCTATATGGGCCGCTGAAGAACAATGGCTACATCCGCAACGCAAACAAGCTCTTCTCTCTCACTGAACGCGGCATCTCACGTGTTGAAGCCATCCTGAAGAACACGCGTGGAGGGGAGAAGAAAAGCTCTGAACGCTTGCGCCGAGATGAGCAGGGGGAGATAGACAAGCTACTCGTATCCGATGCCTTCCGGTTCTTCCAATCGGGTGAGCAGGAAAAGATCTTGGACAGCGATTTCTACGCTTTCTTTGGGGTCACGGTGAGGACCGGCAAGAACGAATTTCAGGGGCGCATTGCCACCGTGAACGAAGCCATAACCGACGCGAAGCGCATCCTTTCCGACGATCCCCGCATCCAGATCCTCAGTGATCTACATGACTACCTCCTGACCAAATTCCAATCCTACATCCCCCAGAAATAATATGCAGATGCCAAAAATTAGAAAGATGGAGACCAAGATCGACGCCAAAAGTGCGCTTGATCTGGTCGGAAAGAGCTTCCGTTTTGACCATGTGAAAGGCATGGCTGAGTGGCTCAAGAACTCTGTGGATGCTTACCTCCGCGACGGTGCGGCTGCCGGGAAACATGTTCCGGATTCCGAGCAGGTTGTCATCATCCGCTTCCTTTCTAAGGGCGATGGTGAGCCGGTTCGTTTTGAGTGCATCGATTTCTCTGGCACTACGCATGAGAAGATCGTTACTAACTTCGTGAAGTGGTTTGACAGGCTCGCTGCACAGGGCGGGATTCATAATATTAAGACTTACGGAGGACACGGTAACGGCGGAAAGTTCTACATGCGCCAGATGTACGAGAGCAGCCGCTTCCTTACTTACAGAGACGGCAAACTGAACGTTTTTGGGTTCGATAAGGACAAGGAGTACGGGTTCTTCGAAGGATTCGAAGACAAGAAGGTTTCTCCTGAAGAGGCCATCGAAATCGCCGAACTGAAGGACCTCATTCCGCATCTGCCGGAGGTCATCAAGAAACGTTTCAAGAACGGCGATGTGCGCTTTACAGTCGTGCGCGGGTCGAAGCCCCCTCAGGTGGGCGGCAAGCGCCTGAACGCCCTGCCGCAGAGGTTGCGCGTGCATCCTCAGGCTCGCAACATCATCGAGACCAAGGAGGTATACGCGACTATCGATAACAGCCCCCTTCTCCGTCTCCAGCCAGAAGAGATCAAGCCCAAGAAGGGCTTTGAGCAACCCGTGGAGTTTGAGATCCCGAAACAGATCCAATTCGGAAAAGACTACGTCGAACTCGCCAATGACAAGTTCCCGCCGGGCAAGCTCACTCTCTATACATCCGATGAGCCATTCAGCCGTTTTGACGACCGTGCGGCGCTCAACTGCATTAACTTCAAGAGCTCTCACATCGGCGTGATCGCATCTTACAAGCTGAACGACCTTCCCGGCGCTCTCCGTAACCTAGAAATGACTGAGTTCGTGTACGGCGTTTGCTCCTGCCCCATTCTCGAAGACCCTGAAGAAGACTTGGTGCAGAATGACCGCGAACACCTCGTTGAGAGCGATAGGTCGCGGGCACTGCTATGGTGGATTTGCGAGAAAATTAACGATCTTACAGAGAAGATGGTCGAGAAGACTAAGCAGGAGCAGACAGAAGTGGACCTCAAGAACACTTCAATTTTTAACGAGTACCTGAACAAGTGGAAGAATAACTTCATGAGCAAGGTTTACGGTGAGGTCTTTGGTGGTGCTAATCCCGGCAGTGGCGCTGGTACGTTCGGTGGAACTGGCGGCGGCACCGGTGAAGGTGGCGGCAAGGGGACTGGCACAGATGAGCCGGGAGCACATAAGACTGGAGGCGGAGAGGGTGACACGAAGACCAAGGGGAGCAAGTACCCGACTGTTTTACTTTCGAATTCCGATGACGACCCTTTGAATCCCGGAAACACAGTAAGCTGTGACGCGCGTCACCCACTCGTCTATCAGCGCCGGGAGGATTATGAGAACAACATCTACTGGATTAACACGCAGGCCCCGATCGCACGGAAGATCATTGACCAGTACACAACTGAGAACCCCCGATGGCGCGAGTATATGTTCCAGCGGTATGTAGACATCATCCTCAAGCAAACGATTCATGAGATGGAGAAGCGCGGAATGCAGTTCACTGCGGACCAGATCGACAACCAGTTTGATGAAGTCGGGAAGCGTCTCTACGATTCTGCGACGAAGGAGCTCGAAGCGTTCCTATTCCAAGAGCAGTTCTCCGCTGCTAAAATTTAACCCCATGACTAGAGAAGCCCACACACTCACTTTTATTGATCTGTTTGCGGGAGTTGGAGGTATCACTGAGGGCTTCTCTAAGGCTTCTCTCCCGCACAGTTGCGGGTTCCAACCGCTGCTGCTGGTGGACTACGATGCTGAGGCAATCACCACCTTCAAGCGCAATCGGCCTTCGATACCGTATATGTGGAGCGACATTGGCAAACTGGATGCCAAGACGCTTCGCAAGAACGCTCTATTGAATGCGGACGATGAATTGGACTTCTTGGTGGGAGGACCGCCGTGTCAGGGCTTCTCCGCATTGCGCGCACACCGTTCAGATCGACTGATCAACGATCCTCGTAATGTCCTCATCAAGGACTTCTTGAAGTTCGTTGAAGTGTTAAAGCCTATTTTCGTGATGATCGAGAACGTGCCCAACGCAGCTTCATATATGAATGGTAAGTTCGTGGACGAGATTAGGGAGGAACTTTTTGATATCGGCTATAGCTGCAACATGCAGGTGGTTACGGCGCACGACTATGGTGTTCCCCAGCTTAGAAAGCGTCTCATTATCGTTGCTGTGCAGAACAAGTACGCCGCAGATATCCCCTTAGCGTTCCCGACGCCCAAGTACAGCAAGTTGCCATTCAACAAGGACATTATTGAGGACGCACTTTCCGAGGATGACTTCGCCGGAATCCTCACCCCCTACATCTCCGTGGAAGATGCAATCGGCGACCTACCCCGGATCAATGCAGGAGAGGAAGCTAGTGCGTACCAAATGGCTCCGTTCACTGATTACCAGTCCGCACGTCGCAAAAGGGCGAAGATCCTCTGCAATCATTTCGCACGATCGCACAACGATGTCTTCCTCAAGAAGATTAAGAAGATAGAAGAAGGTTCCAGCAATCGCGATCTGCCAAACCGCAAGCGTTTCGACAAGGACAGGAAACAAGAATACTTCAGCCAAGCCTACGGACGCCTCCATAGGCACGGTATCGCTCAGACAATAACGACGCAGTTTTCCAACCCAGGATCGGGCCGTTTTCTTCATTATGAGGACAACCGTGCCATCACAGTCCGCGAGGCCGCACGATTCCAGTCGTTCGATGATGACTTCGTTTTCTACGGAAATACTGCTACCCAACAGAGGCACGTTGGCAATGCAGTGCCTCCTTTGCTCGCCAAGGCGCTAGGAGAGCACTACGGTGAACTCGTGCTATCCGTAAAGAAACGCTGCTATTCAGTGCCAGCTTTGCCGCTGGAAGAGATCAAGAAAGCGGTAGTGCGTCGCAAGCTTAAGTCATGGACAAAATCACCAAAGAAGCTTGCTCGGAAGTGATGCGGCGCATCCGCACATCCGACACGAAGTTCGAGCGACAAATCATCGATGAACTCAGGAAGCTCAAGCTGGCGTTCTCGTTGCAGGCGTCTATCGCTGGCAAGCCAGACATCGTCTCAACTAAGAACAAAGTCGCAATATTCCTCGATTCCTGTTTTTGGCACGGGTGCCGTTGGCATTGCCGAATGCCTGGGTCTCGCCAAGACTATTGGCGGCCCAAAATTGAACGGAATAAACAGAGAGCTCGTGATGTTAATCGAGTATTACGAAAAGAAGGCTGGAGGGTTGTTCGAATATGGGAGCATAAAATTCAGCAGGATTTTGATGGTCAGATTTCTTATATTGCCTCTTTGCTCCGCGCAAAAAGCAAACAGTAGTAATGCGGCTGTAAGCAAATATTGCTTAAAACACGTTCAAAGCGTATTTTAAAAGTGCCTCAGTTATTCCATCGGTCGACGCCCTTATCTTTAGGCGTCCCTAGAAAGTGCCCCGAAAGGGGCGCTGCTGACTCCGTCAGCATTTCTCTAGGGACTCGTCCCGAAGGAATAGCTGAGGCGCGGAGCACAGAGCGCCCCTTTAGTGCTGCTGGACTTCGCACTTCATTCTTTCCCCTCCCTCTATGTCCAGCAAGACCAAGAAATGCCCTTCCTGCGCGGAGGAAATACTCGCCGAGGCCAAGAAGTGTAAGCACTGCGGCGAGTTCCTCAATAAGCGGGGAGTGAAGAACTACGCGGGACTCAAGCCCTCGCTGTTCGACGGCGTGCGAGAGATCTTCTGTCCGAATTGCGAGTACGAAGGGCGACCCAAGAAATACACGGGCGGCTCCACCATCGTCGAACTCGCGTTGTGGCTGTTCTTCATCGTGCCGGGGATCATCTACTCGTGCTGGCGGCTTTCCACGCGGTGCTACGTCTGCCCAGAATGCGGCTGCAAAGAGATCAGCAAAATATAAGCCGTGACCTTCGGAGGTATTTTCCTTCGTTTCGAGATCTCGAAAAATATCTGAATAGCTTCGAGCATCTCAAAATACAAGCTTGCTGAAGCGCACCCTAAGCACCTTCGAACCGACTAAAGTTTTTTGTCTTCAAATAAACAAAATATCTATATTTTTTGATGCACAAAACAGGGGGGTCGTTGCCTCTGCTTATTGACTACGGTTTTCGGTCCCCAGTAAAAGGATCGCAGTATCGTTATTAATTTCTTCATCCAACTTTTTTGTTGGGTGCTTTTTGCCGTGCCCGCATTTCCCCCTTCCTCATCGGCCGACGACAACCATCAGCGCGCGCCGCCTGGCGCAAAGCTGGGCCACGAATTCAAACGTATTTTTGAAAAAGAAACCGGTCGTTCCATTACTGATGAAGAAGCGCAGCAGCAGGCTGAAGCACTTGTAAATCTTATCTATTTATTCCACTCACTTCCCCCTAATCATCATGATTGATTTCACAGAAAGCGGTTCGATAGTCATGGCACGCCTTATCGCATCCTTGGAATTGGCACAAGGTGGCATTGAAATTGGAAGTACGCGTGCTGAAGAAAATGAGCGATTCATTTGGTTCCCCGCAATTAACGAAGTTTGGGATAAAAAGACAAAAGTTGCCTATGGCCCTGTTGAGTTCTGCATGCTTATACGGAACTGCACGAAATCAGAAGCTCGCAAGTGGATCAAGAGCGTGTGCGACAGCTGGGTTTCATGGGACGCAGAGGTGGGCCGAGGCACTTGTACTTGTTGTCGCTGTTCTTAATTTATTTATTTCATTTTCCACCGACCATCATGGATAGCGAAGAAATTTACATGAGCTGTTTGCTCAATAATCTGGAACTGGATCGCGGTACCATCAACCTATCTCGAAGCAATTGTGAGGACGAGGAGTACGAGCGCTTCGCGTGGTTCCCCGGTACGAGCGAAGTGTTTGATAAAAAATTGGACACTATTCACGAGCCACTTGGGCTCTGCATGGCAGTTCTCGAATGCGATGAGCAATCCGCAATCGCTTGGATGAAAGAAAGGGATCTCGCGTAGTTGAAACTGCAGTCTTTTATTTCTTTTTTAGGGGGTGACAGTTGCTCGCCTTCCGCGACCGTCACCCCCATTCCTTACCATCTTCCGCTGTACCTCCAGCTATTGCTAAAATGTAGATTTTTGCCCTTCTGTAAGCCACTTTATGAAGTACTTTCTCTACTGCCGTAAATCATCCGACCGTGATGACAAACAGGTTTTGAGCCTTGAAGCGCAGCAGAGAAAGATGCTCGAAATGGCTGAAAAATTGGGTCTCGTTATAGTCGAAACGTTTCTTGAGCAGAAGTCCGCCTATAAGCCCGGCCGTCCGATGTTCAACGAGATGGTGAAGAGGTTAGAGAAGGGCGAAGCTGGTGCAGTTCTGACATACCACCTGACGCGCCTCGCGCGTAACAGTTTGGATGGAGCAAAAATTATCCAGCTCATGGATAGCGAAGTCGTTCATGAAATACGGACGTCAGAGAGTGTTCATAGGAATACGGGTGATGAAAAGTTCATGATGCAAATTCAGTTCGCGATGTCGAAGAAAAGCTCCGACGATACGAGCCAATTCGTGAAGCGTGATATTGAGACAAAGCTGAGGAAAGGGGAGCTGCCGGGGGCGGCTCCCCTTGGGTATCTCAATATTGATCAGAAGGGCGTGATCGCCGGAAATCATTTTTCCCAAGAGAAGCAGAAGCTTTTATTCGATCTCAACAGACCGCTCAAGCGCGAGGAAATCGATCCCATCAACGGTCCCATCGTACGGAAGCTATTCGAAGCTGCGGGTACCGGTATGTACACGCTCAAGAAGCTGCAGGACTTGGCATACGAATTGGGACTACGGTCGAAGACTGATAAGAAGAATCCTGAAGCGACGATTTACGCCATCCTTACGAATCCGTATTACTACGGCGTCATTCGCTTCGATGGTCAGATCTACACCGAGAATATCCAGCACGAAGCGCTCATACCCAAGCAACTGTTCGACCGCGTGCAGCAGCTCCTGAAGCAGCGAGGAAATGGCGGCGGCCCCAAGTACCGTTTCTTTCCGTTCACGGGGCTCTTCAAATGTGGCGAATGCGGGTGCTCGATCACGGCCGAGGTCCAGAAGGGGCACATCTATTACCACTGCACGCGCCGCAAAGGACCGTGCAACCAGAGGACGTGGATCAAGACGGAGGATCTGGAAGAGCAAATCCTGGCGGTGCTGCGCCAGCTGGTCATCCCGAAGGCGTTTTTGGAATTCGCGTTCAGCAAACTGAAGGTCGTGCATAAGAAAGAGGCCGACGTACAAAACATCGGTCGACAGAATGCGGAGCGGCGCTACGGTCAATTGAAGACGAAGCTCGACGCGCTCTTGGAGATGAAGCTATCCCCGAATAACGCGAAAGGGGACATGCTGAGCGATCAGGAGTACATGGACCGCAAGGCGACCATCACGGCCGAGATGCTTGAGCTGGAACAGCAGCGGGATGCACTCAAGAAACAATCTGAAACGTGGTTGGGAGACTGCGAGGACTTCATTGGGTTCACCCAGGAATTGTGCAATAGATATGGCATGGCCACTCTGGAGAAGCGGAAGGAGCTTCTGTTCCTCCTTTGTTCGAAAGGGGCCATTCTCAACGGCTCCTTGGCTTTCTCCTACCGCGAGCCCTTCGCAACCCTCGCCGAATTCCCCCTGGCAGGAAAAGGCCGGTTCGAACCGACTTCGTCGCTCTCCGTAAAGCAGGAGTCCTCTTTGTTTATAAAATGGCTCCCCCGACTGGATTCGAACCAGTAACCCCCTCGTTAACAGCGAGGTGCTCTACCGTTGAGCTACAGGGGAATAAAACCGATCGTGGGAAGAAGCTGTGATGCTAGACCGAGCTCGGTGCTCTTTTTCCGCTTCGCAAGCGAGGCGGTGGCGTTGAGCTACAGGGGAATAACCGACGCTTTGGAGCCCCGAGAGTGTAGGTAATCCGTTTGGGCTATGCAACGCCTTTAGCAGCGGTCATGCGTGCATTTGAGCCTGTTTTTGGCCACCCAGGCGTAGATCCTCTCTCCCGCGTGCGAGATGCCGGGCACGTAGAGGAAGGGGGCGGCGGGCCAGAGGAGCGGCAGGTGCCAGCACATGAAGCGGAAGGCTTTGAAGCCCGTCCGCACCGATTGGTCCGGCAGCAGGATGTGCATCGCGAGGTCCAATTGCGATTCGTCCAGGTGCGGGGCGATGCTCTGTTTCGCGCTTGCGTCGCGGAAGTCGACGAGCGTCAGGTGCTTGAACGCGTCGAACATCGCGAGGACGAACGCGCTGCGGCGGCAGAGCCGGCACTGCCCGTCGTACAGGACCGCGATCGGATGGACCTGCCGTCGGTTCACGACGCCCGTGAGCCACGCGCGGTCCGCGTCGTCCAAGAGGCCCAGGTATCCCGCGAACATCGCGTAGGGGAACGAGCCGACGTCCATGAGGACCATGATCGACCCGTGGAACAGCAGGCCGCCCGCCATCACGAGGCGCTTGATCGGCAGCGAGCGCGCCAGCGGGATGCGCTTCCAGAGCGGCGCGGGGATGAGCAGCAGCAACCACGTCGCTTCCCATAGTTGCGTGGCGTACGTCACGGCCGGCGCGAAGGGCATGAGCAGGTTCATGAACCAGTACGGCCAGTTGATGAACAGCATGTGGTGCAACGCCGCGCCCACGGCGGTTCCGTCGACCCACATGTCGCCCAAGAGCTTCCACCACAGCGACGACAGGTAAATGAGCATCATCTGCCAGAGCAGCAGCCTGTACGGCCACGACGGCATGGTGACGGCCGGGAGGAGCCGCCTGTTTTTCCTCCACGAAGCGTACTGCCGCCGCAGGCGCGAGAGCGACAACGCCTGGATGCCCGGCGAGAGCATCAGGATGAAGCCCACGTGGCGCAACACGGTGTCGCCGCCGCCGAGGGTCATGGGATCGCGTTCGTGGAACGACATCACGAGCACGTAGCTCAGGATGGTCGACGTCCGCGGGAAGATGCCCAGCATCGCGCACGCGAGCGCCGCAAGCATCACGTAGTACCACGCCGCGACGTAGGAAAGGTCTCCGCCGTACGAGAGCACGCTGAGTTTCCACTCCTGGCGCGTCACGAGCCACGTGAGGTCCCGCGGGAGGAACCCCGCGTCGGTGTAGTAGGCGCCGATGTCCTTCCACTGCATCACGAAGTACGCCAGCGTGACGCCCGCCCACGCGATGCGCATGAGTCCGAACGGCCACGCGGACCGCTTGGCGAAGAAAAAGCCGTCGATGGCGTCTGCGAAGCGCTTCATGGCTGGCAAGGGGTTTCGATCGCGAGGTTAGATTCGAATTGCGGGATCCAGGCGTTCCACCACGCCACGCCCGGCGGGGGACTGACGTACGGGACGACCGTGACTTCGTGCCACACGCGCATGCGCGTGCCCGGAACGATGCCGTACTCCTTGCAGAGGACCTGCGCCGCCCGCTCGACCAGTTCGGGTTTGGTCGAGTTTTCCTCGATCGCCTGCCCCAGCAGCTTGAAGTGCACCGAATGCCTCCAGTAGGAGTACGTGTGGTCGTTGATCGACGCCACGTAGCTCCAGTCGCCGACCGCGTTCTGCTTCTCGACGCGGTAGAAGATGATGCGCCGCAGGGGGTTCGGCGCGAACAGGTTCCACTGTTGCCACTGGCTCGTGACGAGCACGTACGGCGTGACGCGCGGCGTGGCGTGCGCGCGCAGGAAGGTGGCCACGGGATCCTTCGCGTCGCCCGGAATCGAATACAGCCCGACGGCCGCGACGTGCCACACGCAGAAGACCGCGATCGCCGCTTTCGCGAACGTGCGCAGGTACTCTTTCATCATTTCTGCCTCAGGAAAACGAATTCACGCCCCACCACGGCGTCGCCGCGGCGGTAGAGGAGGCTCGTCCGGCCGGGGAAATCGCCGTTCACGCCCGGGGGGAGCACCGCTTCGAACCCGAGGTCGGGGAGTTCCTTCCACAGCCGCTCGAGCAGCAGCGGTCCCGACGAGATCATCCACACCGGCAACGTGAGCGCGACCGGGACGCCCGGCAACGTGGCGCGCACGCTCTTCAGGAAAGCGATCTCGACGTCTTCCACCGCTGTGCGCATTTTCTGCGCGTCCTTGATGGTCGGGCGGACGACGAGCGGAGGACCGAGCGTCGTTTCCGTCGCGATGAAGTGCACGGGTTCCTTGATGGCGAACGGTTTGGTCGCGTCCTGCTTCCAGATCGACGCCTTCACGTCTTTCTTCGGGATGCCGTATTCCTTGCGGGCCCAATCGATGTTCCGCTGCGCGCCGTTCACGGCCTTCAAGGACGCGTCGGAGGCGTGCACGGTCCACCCGCGGAGCAAGGCCTCGAGGGGAATGACGCCCGTTCCGCAGAACGGATCGAACACCGTGGGTTTCCTCGGCGTTTTCGGGTTCGCGGTCCGCGCGAGCCATTCGCCGCCGTTCAGGAGCATTTGCGCCAACTTCGGCGGCAGCAATCCCACGCGGGTGTCGCGGACCGGCTTCTTCATGTCGCGCTTCGTGTAGGCGTCGATGTCCTGCGCCGCGACGGTCGTGCCTCCCCAGAACGTTTCGCGTTCGCCGTCCCACAACATGACGAGTTCGCGGCCGCCCTTGCCCGTCACGAGCCCGGCGTCCTTCAAGAGCGCCACCGCGGCCGGTTCGTGTTCGTTACCCACGTAGCGCGCCGGCTTGCCCGCACGTTTGAGCGCGTCCTTCCCTTTGCGGTACCCGTCGTGCACCACGCGTTTGTCGAGCCCGATCGAGCGGATCGCGAAGGTCGTTTTCCCTTTCACGTTCGCCGTCTCGCGCACGAGCACGTCCGCCATTTTCTCGGGCGACGAGAATCCCTCCGCTTCCGCGGCGATGAGGATCGTGCCGCCGAGCGCGTCGAGGTCCTTCTGCGAAATCTCCGCCGCGGTTTCGAATATCACCGCGTGTTTCGGGAAGCGGGCCTTCACCGCGCAATCGGGAAAGCGCATCGCCAGTTCGGCGAGGCTGAGTTGGGGATGGTTACCGAGGAAAGCGCAGTAGCGAGCCATGCGTCGCAGGATACAGCCGCACGATGGTCATCGCTCCGCAAATACCCCGCTCACGCAAGCGCTTCCTCCCGCTCCCCGGCGGCGTCCGCGGCGAGCAGGCCCGTGAGGAGGACGACGCAGGGCAGCAATTGGACGAGCCCGCGGGCGTAACCCGTTTGCATCGTCGCTTCCACCGAAAGGTTCGTGAAGAGGAAGAGCGCCATCTGCCCGAAGTACACGATGGCGAAGAGCGCGCTGAGCGGCAGGTACGTTTTCCACGCGGCGCCGCGCCGCCACGCGAGGAGCGTGAACAGCAGCGGGAAGAGGAAGAGCCAGTTCCCTTCGAAGAACGTGTTGACCGCCACGGCCGTGACGACGCCCGGGCGCCAGAATATCTCGAACGTCGAGAACGGCTTCGCGTTGCCGAACGTCAGGCCGTTCGACCATTTGAAGACCAGCCACGGGAGCGCCACCGCGACGAGCGGGACCGCGGTCCGCAGCAGCAGGCCGATCGCGTCCCCGGCCTTCATGTCGCGCCGGCGCAGCGACAACGCGACGCCGACGAGCAGGATGAGGACCAGCGGCGGCAGGTAGATGATGAGGCCTTCGTTCTTCGTGAACGCGAGCGCGGCGAACGCGAGGCCCGCGAGCCCGAACCGCGCGCGCCGTTGCGCGGGGTCCTGTTCGCGCAGCGCGTCGAGCGTCCACGACGCGGCGAGGAACACGTGCACCGACACGAACACGTCCGCGTAGGGATTGGTGCCGTGCATCGTCGCGAGCGGCATCGCCAGGTACGCGTACGTCGCGAGTAACGCCCACCTGTTCGCCAGGCGTTTGCGCACCGCGGAGTAGAGGAGCACCGCGGCGATCGCGAACCACGCGCCGTGCACGGAGTTCGCCAATCCGTCGCTCCAGGATCCCGCGACGGCCGCCATCGACGCCTTGAAGAGCGGCACCGTCGGCGGGTACGAGCTCACGCCTTTCGGCGACGCCACGGGATCTTCGCCGGGCATCACGAGCGTGAGCGCTTTGTCTTCGAAGAACACCTTGCCGCGCAGGTTCCAGTTATCGAGCGAGTCGTCGAGGTAGGTCGGCGTGAGTAGGAGGAACGTGACGCCCGCGAAGGCGACTTTCGCCACGGCGACCGCGAAGAGCGCCCACACGAGGTATTCCCATCGGGGACGCGCGCCGTTGCGCGGCAAGGCCGGCGCCGTACCCGCGCGCCCGCGCCACGCCCAGAGCGCGGCGCTCGCGGCGAGGAACGCCGCTTCGACCGCGAGGAAGCCCGTCCTGTCGAGCGGCACGCCCGCTCCCACGTGGGCGCAGAAGACGAGCCACATCGAGAGCGCGATGCCGAGGGCGGCGCCCGCTGCCCACCGCTCGACGCGCAGCAGCACGGGCGTCGGTCCTTCGACCGCGCGGAGGAGCAGCCACCCGGCGGAGGCGGGAAGCGCGAGGCCGATGGCGAATGCGACGACGTTCATTTGGCGCGGAAGAAGAGGGACGAATCGTCGAACCGCTCCACGAGCGTGCCCGACGGCGACAGCACGGTGCCGTCCGCCAGCGTCAGCGCGCCGTCCTTCACGTCGATGCCCGGGATGCCGAGGACGATCCACGCTTTCGTGTCGCCCGCGTCCGGCGGGCTGACCGGTTTCGCGGGATACAGCACGTAGCGCACGTTCGAGAAGAAGGGCGTTCCTTCCTGGGTCACGAGCACGTAGCGCCCGTCGTCGCCGAGCAATTCGTCGAGCCGGCCGAGGACGCCGTACAGGCCGGAGTGCGTGCGCAACACGCGTTCATCCGACGGTTTCAGGATGTACGAACCCCAATCGTGCGCGGCGTACGAGACGATTTCCTGCGTCATGCGCGCGTCGAACAGGATCCACAACGCGGCGCCACCGACGAGGAGGATGTTCTTCATCCGCCCGGGGCCCGCCACGCGGTCCGAGAAGCGGGCGATCACGGCCGCGATCGCGACGAGGGCGAACACGCCGTAGAAGATCCGGGTCGCGGACCACGCGCGCGGCGGGGGATCCTCGAACATCGACGCCCGTCCCTCCGGCGTGCCGCTGATGAGCGGGCCCCAGAGGAAGTTGATCGAATACATTTGGAACGTGTCGGGGGTCCAGAAGCTGGCGACGCGCGACTCGAGTTTTTCCGCCGCGGAATAGTGTTTCCACTCGATTTTTTGGATCAGGACTTCCGCGCCCGCGGGGAAGGCGAGGGCCACGGCGCTCGGCATGCCGTTCCATTCGGACACGCTGTCCAAATCGATGCTCACCCGCTGCTTGTCGCCCGTCGGGAGCGTGATGTTCTGCTGGTAAAATTCTCCCTCCTTCAGCGTGGCGTCCTGCCAGATGATCGCGATGCGGGGGGTATTGACGTTCGTGACGGTGATCACCGCGGAATCCACGCGCATCGGCGGGACCGGCAGCGCGATGATGCCGTCCGTGTCGGTCTTCACGTACATCCCCTGCGCCGCCACTTCCACGGTCGTGAGGTGCTGCGGCTTCGTGCCGTTCGGCACCGTGCCCTGGAAGTCCCACGTGGCTTGCTCCGCCGCGTGCGCCGTCGAGCAGGCGAGCACGGTCGAGAGCGCGATGATGCGCAGGGCTGCGTGTTTCACGGGCCGCATTCTACACCCGGCGTCAGGCTTGTCCCGCGGTTTCCACGTCCGCCGGTCCGCCCGCGACGACCGCCTTGATGCGGCGCACGCCGGCGGAGGAGCTTTCCTCCTTTTGGATCTTGAACGATCCCAGCATGCCCGTGCGCGCCACGTGGGGCCCCCCGCAGATTTCCTTGCTGAAGACGTCGCCGTCGCCGACCTTGCCCGTGCCCGCCGTTTTCGCGTCGGGTTTGCCCATCACGTACACCTTCACTTCGCTGCCGTAGCGGTCGTCGAACACGCCGATCGCGCCTTCCGCTTTGGCGCCTTCCACGTCCGTGAGGTGGAACGTCACCGGGAGGTCGGCCTTGATGGCGTCGTTCACGAGCGCTTCCACTTCGGCGATCTGCCCCGGCGTCATTTTGTCGGGATGGTTGAAGTCGAAACGCAACCGCTCGGCGGTGATGTTGCTTCCTTTCTGGCCGATGTGGTTCCCGAGCACGCGGTGCAGCGCGGCGTTCAGGAGGTGGGTGGCGGTGTGCAGCTTCGTCGTTTCCGCGCTGTGGTCCGCGAGGCCGCCCTTGAACTTCTGTTCGGCCCCGGCGCGCGAGAGCGCCTGGTGCGCCTCGAAGGCTTTCGCGAATCCCGCTTCGTCGACGGCCAGGCCCTTTTCCGCGGCGAGTTCCTTCGTCAGTTCGAGCGGGAAGCCGTACGTGTCGTAGAGGTGGAAGACGTCCTCGCCGGCGATTGTTGAACCATTTATGTGTTCAACGGTTTTCGTGAACTGCTTGAGTCCTTCCTGCAACGTCTTGCTGAATTGCGCCTCCTCCGTTTCGATCGCGTTCACGATCTCCAGCTCGCGCGTTTTGATGTGCGCGTGGACGTGGCCGTACTGCGCGATCACCTCGTCGACGATGGCGGTGCAGGCGTTTTGGTCGTGGATGCCCAGCTGCCGCAGCGAGCGGATCGCGCGGCGGATCAGGCGGCGCAGCACGTAGCCTTGGTCGACGTTCGACGGGCGGACGCCGTCGGCGATCATGAAGGTCGCGGCCTTGATGTGGTCGGTGACGATGCGCGCGTGGCGTTCGCGTTCGGGCGTCGAGCGGTCGGTCGTCACGCGGTCGACGATGGGTTTCAAACGGTCGGTCTCGTAGACGCTGCCCACGCCTTGCGACACGGCGGCGACGCGCTCGAGCCCCATGCCCGTGTCGACGTTCTGCTGCGAGAGGGGAACGAACGTGCCGTCCTCCTGCTTGTTGTATTGCATGAAGACGTCGTTCCAGATTTCCATCCAGTTCGGGTCGTCGTTGGCGGGGTTGCTGCCGGGCGGGGGAAGTTCGCTCGGGCCGACCCAGTAGAACATCTCGGTGTCGGGTCCGCAGGGGCCGGTTTGCCCCGCGGGGCCCCACCAGTTTTTCGCCTTCGGCAAAAAGCCGATGCGTTCGCGCGGCACGCCGAGCGATTCCCAGATGCCCGCGGACTCTTCGTCCTTCGGCGCGTCCGCGTCGCCTTCGAAACACGTCACCGCGAATTTCTCGAGCGGGATCCCGAGGACTTTCGTGATGAATTCGAAGCTGAATTCGATCGCGCCTTTCTTGAAGTAATCGCCGAGCGACCAGTTACCCATCATTTCGAACATCGTCAGGTGCGTGTTGTCGCCGACTTCGTCGATGTCGCCCGTGCGGACGCACCGCTGGTAATCCGCGAGGCGGTTGCCGGCGGGGTGTTTTTCCCCGAGGAGGTAGGGGACGAGCGGGTGCATGCCCGCGGTCGTGAAGAGCACGGTCGGGTCGTTCTCGGGCACCAAGGGGGCGCTCGGGATGATGGCGTGGCCTTTGGAAGCGAAAAAATCGAGGTAGGCCTGGCGGATCTGGTCGGTCGTCATTTTCTGCATGCGGGGAGTCTACATGTTGGCTTGCCCTGGCGAAATAGCCCGGAATTTGCTATACTCAGAGGAAACCAACATGCACTTCCTTCTCCTGTCCGTCCGCTGGCTGCGTCAGTGCGTCCTCCCCGCGTTGATCCTGCTCTTCGTGGGCGTCACGGGCTTTTTCTTCTACCTGCGCGCCGAATCCTCGATGGCGGCGCAATTGCGCGACCGCTTGGAATCGGCCGCGGCCGTCGCGGCTGCGCAGTTCGATCCGGCCGACGTGTACGCCGTGCGCGGCGCCGAGGACGAAGGATCCCCGCAGCACCGCCGCCTCGTCACGCAATTGCAGCGCACGCGCGCGATGATCCCCGGCGTGCGGTTCGCGTACGTCGTCCGTTCGACGGACCTCCCCACATGGGTCGAGTTCGTGGCCGACGCCGACGAATTCCTCCCGCTCGAGCGGCTCGACCTCAACGGCGACGGCGGTTTGGACCGCGACGAAACCCCCGCCCGCCCCGGCGAACGTTACGACATCTCGAAGATGCCCGAATTCCAGGCGGGTTTCGCCGGCCCGTCCGTGGACAGCCGCGTGACGTACGATCCCTGGGGCGCGCTCATTTCCGGCTACGCCCCCATCCGCGGCGAGCTCGGCGAGACGGTCGCCGTCCTCGGCCTCGACATGAGCGCCGACGATTTCCTGGCGACCTCGCGCAGCATTTTCTCCCCGCTCGCGCTCCTCTCGGTGATGTTCGGCGGCGTGATGCTCGCGCTCTTCACGTATTCCGTGAGCCAGCGCCGCCGCTTGGTGGCGTTGCGCCAAATGGAATCCGAACGTTCCGCGCTCCTCGACCTCGCCGCGCACCAGCTCGGCATGCCGCTCGCGACCTTCCGTTGGTGGATCGAGCTCCTGCGTGAGCGCCGGGGCACGGACGACACCGAGGAAAAGGAAGGATTCGACCAGCTCCAACTCGGCGTGGACCGCATGGACCACATCGTCCGTTCCCTCCAGGAAGCGTCGAACCTCCAGGCGGGCTCGGTCGATTACGCCGCCGTGAACTTCGATGCGCTGCCGTTCGTGCAGGGCGTGGTCGAATCGATGAAGCCCGCGCTGGACCTCAAGAAGCAGACGATCCGCATCGTCGGAGGCGAGGGGTTGCCGGCCATCGCCGCGGACCGCAAGTTGCTGTCCGGCGTCCTCGCCGAATTGATCGAGAACGCCCGCGGCTATTCGCCCGTCGGCAGCGCGATCACCGTGCACGTCGGCCGCGCCCGCTCGTTCGTGAAAATCGCTGTCGAAGACCACGGCTGCGGCATCCCCGCGAACGAAATCCCGCGCATGTTCCATAAGTTCACGCGCGGCAAGAAGGCGCACCTCAGCAAGCCCTCGGGCAACGGCCTCGGGTTGTACATCTGCAAGGGCATCGTCGAACGCGCGGGCGGCACGATCGCCGTCGCGAGCAAGGAAGGCCAGGGAACGACCGTGACCATCTCCCTCCCGATCGCGCGATGAGCGAAAACCCGCTCCTGCGCAGGCTCGACTTGCCGTTCGAACGCACCCCGAGGGGCGCGCGGCTCGTCCGCCTCCTGCGCGCGCACGCGCCGATGCTCGTCGGCGCCGTGGTCCTCTTCGCGGGCATCGCGTCCGTCACCGTGACGTTGTTCCTGCGGTCTGAGCGCGCGCTGGAGCAGCAGCTCCGCGAGACGCTCCGGGCCGCCGCCGTGTCGGCCGCCTTCTCCATCGACGGCGACGACCTGGGGTCCATCCGCGGCCCGGCCGACATGCTGCGTCCCGAATTCGTCCGCACGGCTTCGATGCTCCGGAACATGATCGACGAAATCCCGCAGATCCGCTTCGCGTACATCCTGCGGCGCACCGAGAACCCCTCGGTGCTCGAGTTCGTGGTCGACGCCGACGCGCTGCGCTCGAACGCCGACCTCGACGAGAACGGCAACGGCGCCGTCGATTCCGACGAGGAGCCGTCCTACCCCGGCGAGTTGTACGACATCTCGAAGGTCCCCGCGCTCCAGGGCGACGCGTTCGTCCGCTCCACGACCGACGCCGCCATCACGGTCGACCAATGGGGGGCGTTGCTCTCGGGCTACGCGCCCATCCGCAGCCGCAGCACCGGCCAAGTGACCGCCGTGCTCGGCATCGACATGGACGCCGCGGAGTTCCGCGCGCTCGCGCGGAGCGCCCTGTCGCCCTTCGCGGCGCTGCTCATCCTCATGCTCGCGGGGTTGCTCGCCGCCGGCGTCGCGCTGCTCATCGAGTCGCGCCTCCTCCAGAGCGCGTCGCGCGTGAACGCCGAACGTTCCGGCCTGCTGCAGCTGACGTTCCACCAGTTGGGCGAACCGATCACGATCCTACAGTGGGCGATCGAGACGCTCGAGGACGCGAAGACGGACGCGACCTCGCTGCAGAAAATCCTCCCCGAGAACCTCGGCGACATGCGCGAAGGCGTCCGGCGGCTCGGCAGCATCATCGACACGTTGCAGGAAGCGGAGAAGGTCGAGCTCGGCGTGTTCGAGAACAAGCCCGTCGAACAATCGATCAAGCGCGTGCTCGAGGAAGTCGTGGCGATCGTCGAACCCCCCACCCAGGAAGGCCTGGGACGCGTGTCGATCGAAACCGACGACGCGACGTACGCGTTCGACCCGCACCTCCTGAAGGTCGTGCTCCGCCGCCTGGTCGAAAACGCGCTCGAATTTTCACGGCCCGACACGATCGTCCGCGTATGCGCGGGGACGGAAGGGAAGTGGTTGCGCATCGACGTCATCGACGCCGGGTGCGGCATCCCCGGCAACGACGTCCCGCACATGTTCGAGAAATACCGCCGCGCCTCGAACGCTGCGAACATGAAGCCCGACGGCAACGGCCTCGGCCTCTACATCGCGAAGGGCATCGTCGAGATCATGGGAGGCGCGATTTCCGTCCGTTCCCAGGAAGGGGTCGGAACCACGTTCACGATCCTGCTGCCGCACCGGCACAGGGCTCGGGCCTGAAAAATCCCCGCTTTCCCGCATTGGATGGCCTTTTTCGTGGTATAATGGCGCATCGCTCCGTCACATCGCCGCGTTCACCGCATCGCACCGTTCCACTGTGGGGATGACAGGCCTCGACAGCGTGATTCACGGTCAGACGATGTTCCGATCCGGGGTCGCGAGGTTCCCCGTCACCCACCGTCGCACCAATCAATTGCCAAGCGCAATTTCCTTGGCGCCCGCTTCCAGCGCGCTTCGGCCTTCGTGCCGTCGTTCGCCCCGGCGTTCGCCTAATTGATCCACTTACCTGGATCACGTCCGCCTCCGATTCTCGCTGAGGGGACCGGGCGTCACTAGCGAGAACAAACCGTAGCGGATGCTCTACGGCCTAAACTTGAGCATCATCCCAGCCGCGTTTCCTTGTTCCTTCCTTATCGCGTGCTGGAACGGAAGGTCCATGATCGTACGTACTCTCTGGTCGCACGTTGGACCCGGGTTCAATTCCCGGCATCTCCACCATCATTTCTTCGCCTCTTTTTCCCGCGCCTCCATCATCGCGAGCAGTTTCGTCGTGGTGTTCCAGTTGCGGATCGTCATCTGTTTATAGAGCGGAGACGACATAATCCTGTTGAGGCGGCTCTTCGTGCGCTCGGCGCTCAAGCGCCGCGAGTAGACCACGTCCTTCCCCGGCCAGATCGCGTCGACGCCCTCGCGCGGACTGAAGACCTTCATCGCTTTCGCCGTCGGCACGCCCATGAGGAAAATCGCGTCGCTGTGGTACGTCGCCGGTTCGTCGCCGAAGCCATCGGGCCTGTCCTTCACAACCGCTTTCAGCTGCGCGTGGGTCAGGACGTGGACCGTGCCTGCGCCGTCGGAGAGCGCGAAGTTTTTCCGCAACGCCGCCTCGACCGCCGTTTTCACCTGCGCCGCGGTTTTCTTCGAGCGGGCGATCACGTTGCCGCTCGCGATGTACGTCGCGACGTCCCCGAGCCCGAGTTTTTCGAGCATCGCTTTCAGCTTCGCCATCGGCACCGCGTTGTTGCCGCCCACATTGATGCCGCGGAGGAGGATCGCGTAGGTGTTCATGCGAATTGCCGGGCGATGGCGTACGTGATCGCCGCGACGGATGCCGCGAGCACCGCGCCCCACGCCATGTCGACGATCGTGATGGCGAGCGGCCAATCCTTCGCGACGGCGAGGTTCGTGAGGTCGTAGGTGGCGTACGTGACGAGGCCGAAGAACGCGCCGCGGACGACTGCGTCGGCGAGGGATTTCTTCTCGACCGCAGGTTCGATCACGAAGAACACGAGTCCCGCGAGGAACAGGAGGTAAAACGCTATCGCGGCGGTCCAGTTCACGTCGGGTTTCATGAGTGCGCCTATCTGTTGCCGGTAGAAGTTCTTCGCGACGAGCCCGAGCCACGCCATGTCGACGGCGAAGAACACAGGGAGGGCGATGGCGTAGAGTTTGATGAAGGACGTCATGCGCCGATTGTAGCACCGCGCCGCTTGCTTTCTCCCTCCCGAGCCTTCGTTTTCGCGCGCTTCGGCCGTATCATGGATGCATCCATCCGGAGCCTTCCATGGCGCGAACCCCCATCGCCACCGGCGTCGTCCACTCCGTCCCCGCGGACATCAAAGAGGCGCTTGCGTCGAACCCCGACGTGCTCGAAACATGGAACGGCCTCACGCCCCTCGCTCGCAACGAGTGGATCTGCTGGAGCACGATCGTGAAGCAGGAAGAGACGCGCGCGGACCACGTGAAACAAATCCTTTCGCGGTTGCGCGACGGCGAGCGGCGGCCCTGTTGTTGGCCGGGATGCCCGCATCGCAACAAGAAGGCCGCGAAGTGGTTCAAGAAGCGCTGATCAGCCCGCGGGGCTATGCAGGTGTTCGCTGATTATGCATGTTTATGGTATAATATATCTCGTATCTTCACCTATCCCTATGTTCGGAAAATTGCGCGAATGGATCGCTTCCCAGGCTTCCAGCAACCCCGAAACGGCATCTTCGTCGGGCGTTTCCGCAGTGCGGAGCGCGGTCGACCAGGTATTGGCCAGGCCCGAAGAACTCGGCAAGGACCGGGAAGCGGAAAAAGCCTTGGCGCTTGAGCTCCTCGCCCAGAACACGTCGCCGTTTTTGCAGGTCGAGAATGGCTACGCGCGCGTCATCGCCACCGACATCGTGGGCGCCGGAAAGCGACAGTCCTTCCGCGCGACGTACGAACCGTACTTCATCGCGGACGGCAACGCCCAACCCGGCAACGTCGGCGTGTGGTTCGAACGTGGTCCGAAAATCGAATGGATCGACGGTCCCGCCGTCGGAGGCGCTCCCGGCATGTCCAGCGGCGACACGACGAAACTGCGTGCCGCCACGCTCGCGAAGCGCTTCGGCGCCAAGGTGTGATCGTGGATTAATCGAATAAAAAATGTGTTCACTACCATGCGTCCATGAGGCGCATGCGTGACGCATCCATCGACGGCGTGTTCGTCGCGCGCGTGCGCGAGATCGAAGAACGGTTGTTCGCCGACGAGTGCGATCCGGAAGATTCGGTGCATATGAAACGCGACGGCTACTCGTGGCTCTACCGCCCGAGCCACCACGCGTCGACGGGGCTCGTCACCGCCGCGGACGTCCGGCTTCTTTCGAAACCCGGCGCGCGCATCCTCAGCGTCGGCGCGCATCCGGCGCACCTGGAACGCGTGCTCGTCGAACTCGGCGTGCCCGCGGCGAACGTCGTCGTCGCGGACGTGTTGCCCGCCGTCGCCGCGTCTGATTTTCCTTTCGAGACAGCGTGCTTTGACATGCTCGGACCGTGGCCCGAGATGGGCACGTTCGATCGGATCGTCTTTCCCGAGAGCCTCTGCATCGCGCTGACCGATCGTTTGAAAAAGACCGGTCCCCACGGCGACCAGCCTTTCGCGACGGACGCGTCCGAGGCGAAACTACTCTCGCACGTGCTCTCGAGCGCCCTCGCGCGGTTGCGGCCCGGCGGCGAGATCCGCGCCAACGGCCCGCAGAGCCACCCCAACGTGGTGAAAGCCGCGCGGTCGCTCGTCCAAGCGGCGGGGTACCCCCACGAGTTGGACTACGAACGGTACTTCGCGGTCGTCCGGAACGCCTGATGACGTATAAAAAATGTATTCGGATTTTCCGTTTAGCGTAAACGCAAATCGCCCGTCGTCGTGTTGATCGGGAACGACGTCGCCGTGATGCCCGATCCGGAGAACGTGATGGTCGCGACCTCCCCGCCCGAGAGCGCGGGATCCGGTTGGTCGAAGAGGAAATTGCCGATCGAATAGAACACGGGTTTGCCGTCGATCCATTCGAGCGGTTGGACGACGTGGGGGCCGTGCCCGACGATCGCGTCCGCGCCGGCTGCGATGATCGCACGCGCCTTCGCGCGTTGTTCTTCCAGGGGTTCGGCGTCGTACTCCACGCCCCAGTGCAGACTCACGAGCACGAAGTCGACGTCCGCGCGCACGCCGGCGATCGCGTCCGCGACGTCGCCTGCCTCGAGGAACCCGTGGATGTCCGTGAACGAGCACACCGCCATCGAGCCGCGGACGATCGGCACGACGACGCACGGTTCCGGCGCGCCCGCCACGACCAGCTTCGCCGCCGACAACGCGTCGATCGTGTCGGCGAGTCCTTCCTTTCCCGCGTCGCCCGCGTGGTTGTTCGCCACGTTCGCGACGCGCACGTCCATCGTCTTCAGCACGTCGAGCGTTTGCCGTTTCTTGAACGCGAAGAGGACCGGTTTTTCTACCGTTGGCGTGCGTTCGGTGATCGGTCCTTCCAGGTTCACCACGCCGACCGTCGCGCCGCGGAAAAACCGATCCTCGGTGCCCCTGATCTCCCGCAAGGGGTCGACGCCCCCGTCGATCATCCGCGCGATGCCGCGCCCGACGATCGTGTCGCCGAAGAACTGGACCGTCGCGAAGGGCGTTTCGACGGGTTTTCCTTTCGCGAACGCCAAAAAGAAGTGGCTCGTGGTTTCCGCGGGAGGGATGCCGACCGTGAAGTCCGCGCTGTTCGTGTGGCGGTCGTACGCGATGCGCCGGGATGTCCTCTTCTCCAGGTATTTCAGCAGGGCGCGGATCGATTCGGGCGAATCGATTTCGAGCCGTGTGACGTCGTCGAACGAGAAACGTTCGATCGCCGCGTGCGAATAGGCGTCGTGGAACGCGGCGACGTCCGCGCGCAGGTAGTGGGAGAAGTCGACGCTCGCGATCACGAGCGCGTCCCGGGGCAACGATTCGTCGAGCGCCGCGGCGAGTTCATCCATGCGTTCCGGGCGGGCGCCGATTTGCAGCGCGAGCGGCACGACCGTCGCGTCGGGGAACGTTTTCTTGATGAACGCGACGTGCACGGAGATCGAGTGTTCGCCGTCGAAGGTCGCGGGTTCGATCCGGGCCAGTCCTTTCGCGACGAGCCCGTCGATGATGCGCGTATCGGGTTCGAGCGCGCCGTAGGGGGTTTCGAACGTGCCGTCCGTCGTCTGGATGTCGTTCTTCCCTTGGTCGAAGTGGTTCGGTCCGATGACGACCACGACGCTCGGTCGTTGGTCCGAGAGGGCGTTGTAGGCGCGCGCGATTTCATGACCGACGAAGAGATGGTGGGGGAGGACCATGCCGTCCACCTTTTCCGTGATCGGCGCGACGTCGCGCGCGGTGTCGGTGTCGTAGAAGTCCTCGTACGCCTCACGCGAGTGCCAGAACGAAGCGTGCGTGACGCCCGACGGTTCGCGCGGCGCCGAAACGCAGCCCGCGAGCGCGAGGACGCACGCGGGGGCCGCGATCGACCGTTTGAAGTCCATTTATTGCAGGAGTGTCCCCGCGGCGCACATGCCGCGATCGCCCGGGTGGAGCGCGCCGCCCCATTCGACCACGGAGAAGCCGGTGCGCTTCGGCGTCACGATCGGGAGGGGATCGATGGCGATTGGCGCATCGAGCGGTTCGTAGTCCATGAACACGCGGATCACGGTGTCGGGCGTCGGCTCCACGGTGAGCGGCGCGATCGTGTCGAACGTCGGTTGGTCGACGAACGTCACGAACACGTAGGGCTTGGCCTTCAGCCTCGGCTCCCAGAATTCCATGAAGTCGGCGGATTCCTTGTCGTTCAGGCCGAGCAGCGCGAGCTTCTCCTTCAGGAGCGCCGGGACGTCCGCGCGCGAGGCGACGAATCCCTTGGTCGGGCGCGTGTACTCGTCGCCGTGTCCTTCCCAGAAGAGGTACGGGTACGTCTTGCCGTCGGCGTAGTTGAAGAGCTCGCTCTCGGGCGTGGCGCGCACGGACCATCCGTCGTTGTACGGCGGGTCGGTGACCGTGAAGCCGCCCGTCGGCGCGACCTTCACCGACACGTCGGTCGTGTGTTCGGGGTACAGGTAGATGACCGGCTTGCCGCATTCCACCGCGGGGCCGAATTGCTCGCCCTGGAAGTACACGAGGCGGCCGAGCGGGTCTTTCACGTACACGGCCGGGTGGCGCGCGACGAACTGCGCGGGCGTGATGTTCTCGTTCTCGCCGTACTTCGCCATCGACCAGAAGAGTTCGTACAACGTTTGCGCGCCGCTCACGTACATCGAGCTGCCGCTCGACATCGCGACCAGCTCCGCGGGCGTGATTTTTTCCTGGTACACCTCGAGCCCGTCTTCGGTCGTGCCCACCCGCTCGAGTTCGGCCGGGTTGCCGTCGTACACGTAGTGGCAATGCCGGGGTTGGTGTCCGCAGCCGCCCGTGACGGGATCCGGCGTGTAGACGGTGCCGACGGTCTTGCCGTCGAGCCATTGGATGTTGCCCATTTTGATATCCACTCGGTAATCCTGCATGAAACCGTCGTTGCGTTTCACGAGGAAACATCCTTCCTGCCCCTGGTAGACCGGTCGTTCAGAGCGGGAAAATCCCGGGGTCGGCGCGATCGTTTCGCCGGATTTCTGCACGCTGGTTTTGCAGAACGATTCCACGCATTCCAGAAGCCGCACGCCGCTGTTGTCGATCGACACCGCGTCGGGGCCCGAACCGTCGACGATGCTCTTGCCGTCCCATGGCATGTTCCGCGTGACGAGCGACTCTTGGTACTGCGGGGCGCTGGCATTCATGATCGATCCATCGGTGGCCAGGATGAAATGGTAGGGAATGATGTCGATGTACTCTGCTTCGCGTTGCGCGCAGAGCGTGCTTGCTCCTTGGTGCACGAACACGCGGGCTCCCGCGTACGTGCCGCCGCGCACGGTTCCCACTTCATACACCGGCTCCCGTCCCATCTCCGCGCGCGCCTCTTCCGCGGTTGGCAGGCTATCGATGCTGATCGGTTCTTCCGTCCCCATCCCGCACGTCGAAACGCTGAACGCCGATTTGTTCAATATGTACGCATGGACGTAGCGGTCGGCGTCGCCCGACAGCGCGAGGATGTCGACCACGTTGCGACGGACGGGATCCTTCCACTCCACGTCGAGCGTCACGGTATCGATCTTCGGCGGAACGTAGCCCATGCCGTCGAGCTTGTTCGCCACCGCGACGACCGTGCTCTGCGCCGTGACGTTTCCTTCGGCGTCGTAGGTCCGGACGGTGTACTCGTTCATGCCGTCGCGCATGTTCCCCAACTTTTTCCCGTACGAGTATTTCCACGTCGCATTGCCCGGTTTGTAGTCCTTCAACGCGTACACGTCCGCATCGCGTGCGTCGCCGAATTCGGGCGTGTACGTCACGACGACCTTCGCCGTACCGCTCCGCGCGGAGCCCGTGAGCGTATGGACCGTCGACTCGTCCGAGTCATATATCCAAAAGTACTGCAATTGTTTCGAAGGATCGGTCGCCGCGTACGTCCGTGACCATGGTTCGTAGGCATACTGGATGGTGATGCCGTTTTCGGAGTCCGACGTTCCCATCGCGTCGCTCGATTCCGTCGACGCCGACGACGAGTATGGCTTCGGCGTGATGTCGCGGATCTCGTGGATCTCCGTCGGGTGCGTCTGCCACCAGACGCCGTTCAGGAGATACCCGAACGATCCGATGCCGACGACGAACACGGTGACGCTGAGCGCGGTGAGGAGTTGTTTCTTCATATGCGCGGATCCTACTCCCGCGGCCCGATCCGTGCCATTTGCGCTACGATGTGCCCATGGTTCGTCGTTCGATGCCCTTCGCCGCCGCGGTCCTCTGTTGCGTGCTTTCCGCATGCGCGAGCCGTTCCGTCGAAACCTCGTACGTCGGCGTGATGGTCGACAACCACCAGGTCGCGCGGCCGTACCAGCGCGGGCTCGACGAAGCAGCGTGGGTGGAAGAGCAGTTCGCGGAAGGGGGGATCACGCGTTTCGAGGCCGTGTTCGATGTCGAGAACTTCCCGGCGTCCGTCGGTCCGGTGCGATCGGTCCGTTCCTACTTCATCGACGGCGTGGCCCCGACCGTCGCGGCGATCTTCCACATCGGCGGCAGTCCCGAGGCCCTTGAACGCCTCGCCGCGAAAGGCGCCGTGCCCTCGTTCAACGCCATCCACTTCGACCGTTTCTTCGCCTACGACGACGTCGCGCCCGCGCCGCACCACCGCTTCCTCACGCGCGAGGGGTTCGACGAACTGTTCGCGCGCGTCGAAGCGCCGCCGAAGGCCGCGTTCCCGTTCCCGCGCGGAGCGTTCGCACCGGATGAAAGCGCCTCGTCGATCGCGATCGACATGCACAGCGACGTGCACGACGTCAGCTACTCGTTCGACCAGCGTTCCGGAACGTACGTCCGCCGCAACCGCGGCGCGCGCCAGGCATCGACGCCGTCCAACGTGCTCGTCCTCGGTACCGATATCGCCGTCACGGGCGACCTCGGCCGGTTGTCGATCCGCACGACGGGGTCCGGTCCTGCGTTGCTCTTCCGCGACGGCGGCGTGCAACGCGGCGAGTGGTCGAAGGACGACGGTTCGTTCTACGCGTTTACGGACGGCGAAGGGAAACGCCTCGGCTTCCGCGACGGGCAAGTGTGGATGATCGTCCTCGATGACCTCGGCCGCGTGACGTGGCGTTGACGCGACGTGAAGTTGGATTCGCATTTAAGCGGCTTATCAGCCGCTTATTCGGGCAGTGTCAACGCGAAGGAATTGCCCGAAAAAGCACGTGACATACACTTCCGACTTCCGTTCCCCCTTTCCCGATGGTCCACGCGTTCCGTTCCATCCGTCCGTATTCACCGGCGCCCATCACGTTCGCGATCGCGCTGTTCGCGTCCTGGTTCGTGTTCGCTAGGGCCGGTACCACGATCGCTCCTCCGGCGTATGCCCAGGTTTTACCCGTGGTTTGCGGCGATACCTTTGTCGGTTCGTCGGAGCAGTGTGATAAAGGAAAAAGATGCGGAGGCACGAGCGATATCACGTGCACCAGCGCCACCGCCATCGCGGGAGCATGCGATTCGCTTCCGCCGGGCCAGCGAACGTGCGAAGTGAAGGCGAACGACAGGGAGTGCACGAAGGATTGCATCTTCCGATGCGGCGACGGGAAGGTGGAGCAACAATTCGGCGAATCATGCGATCCCGGTTCGGCCTGCCTCGGAACGGGAGCGGATTGCACCGGAAATCCCTCCGCGTGTTTGTTCGAAGGAAATCCCTCCGCGGTGCTCTGCCAGGCCAGGTCTGACAATGCCGCCTGTTCGAAGTTCTGCAAGCTGACGCAATGCGGGAACGGCACGGTTGAAAAAGAGACCGAGCAGTGCGATCCGGGCGGCGTATGCCGCGCCTTGCCGACGCGGACGTGCACCGTCGGAACGAATGATTTGGCGCCCGGCGGTTGCGGAGGCGTTGGCCCCTGCGATCCCCGCCCCGACCATGCCTCCTGCAGCTTCGCGTGCATCAATCTGTGCGGTAACGGCGTGACGGATGCGGGCGAGGACATGGGGTGCGACATCGGTTCCGTGTGCCAGGGTACGAACACCGATTGCACCAATAAGCCTTCTGTCTGCAAGGATTCGGAAGATAAGCCCGACGCTACCCTTTGCGTGAAGAAGGACGTCGCTTCGTGCACGGCGTGCAAGAGCAACAGCTCCTCCTCTTCCAGCGCCAGTTCGACCGATTCCGAATCCAGCGAATCGTCGTCCGATTCGTCCGTTTCCTCCGTCGAATCATCCTCTTCCTCGGACAGCTCCTCGTCCGATTCGTCTTCTTCCGACTCGTCGTCGTCCGAATGGAGTTCTTCCAGCTCGTCGTGCTCGAACGGCTCGTGGGTGTGGCAATGGTGGACGCTGACCAGCGTATGGTCCTGCGACGGAAGCTCGTCATCATCGTCCGTCTCCAGTTCCTCCGACTCATCGTCCTCTGACTCCAGCAGCGGGGAGTTCTGTTCCGAAGGCGGAACCGGATCGGATTCGTCGCTGTCATCGGATTCCTCTGAGTGTGCCGATGGGAAATGCAGGGTGACGACCGTGGAGCCGGACGCGACGACGAAAAAATGTCCGGAAGGGTACACCGAGTACACGTTTACGCTTAATGGTGGTTCCGCGAAACAAATGTGCGCCAAGTGCCTCGGCGTCGACTCGTGTGGAGCCGGAGAGAAGTGCACGCTAGAAAAACAGGTCAGGGACATCGGCGGCGTCGTCATCAGGGATATGCGCTGTGTTTGCAGGCCGAACAATACCTCTTCCAGCGACAGTTCCGCTGATTCATCGTCTTCTTCGTCCGAATCCAGCTCCTCGGACGCTTCCAGTTCCGATTCTTCTTCCTCTGACTCCTCGTCGTCGGAATCCTCGTCGGATTCGAGTTCTTCCTCCAGTTCGTCGGTGTGCTCCGGCATCTGGGCGTGGCACTGGTGGAGCATGACGTGGGAATGCGAGGACGGAAGCTCGTCGTCGTCCAGTTCCTGGAGCAGCGAGTCCTCCTGGTCGTCGGATAGTTCGTCGTCCGAATGGAGTTCTTCCTCGAGTTCCTCCTGCCCTAACGGTTCCTGGATCTGGCAGTGGTGGACGATGACGTGGGAGTGGTCGTGCGATCCGATGTCGTCGTCGTCCAGTTCTTGGAGCAGCAGCGAAGACTCGTCCTCGTCTCTCGCTGATTCCTCGAGCAGCGATGCGTCCTCCGAATCGAGTTCCGAAGGCACGTCGTCGTCCAATTGACGCCGTCCCTCGAAAAGCCCTCCGCGCGGGAGGGCTTTTTTTGAATACAATTTGTATTCAGAACAATAATTGTGTTCAGATTTTACGGCTGTCGTAGGCCCAGTGCAGCACCGCTTGCCGCTGGCGCCTTCGGCAGGACAGGTCCCCGCGTTCGCAGTTCCGGACGATCTGCGTGATGTGCCGTTTGATCGCCAGCCACCGGCGGATCTGGCGGTCGTCTTCTTCGGGAAGGCGTCGCCCCCTGTAGTAGCGGCAGTACCACTGGAACCATCCGCGCGGGTCCGCCGGGTGGATCCATCCTTTCTTCCTCCACACCGAGAGCGGTTGGCTCGCGTTCACGCCGAAGAAATTCATCGTCGGGTCCCGTTTCCCCGGGCTCAGCTTCGCGTGCGCGAACCAGTCCGCCGGGAATTCGCCGCGGCAGTCCGTCATGTACTTCCCGCCGAACACCCCCAACTCCAACATTTCCTTCGGCGTGAGGTCGGGCGCGAAGCGGGGATCGAAGTTTTTCCCCTCGGGTTCCGACAGCACGTAGTCGGCCGTCTGCATGAGGTCCTCCACGTGCACCTTCACGGGCGTTTTACGCGCCATAGTTGAGGTACGTGACCGTGAGCTGCAGGCACGTCGCGAACGACACCCACGCGAGGTAGGGGACTTGCGCGAGCGCGATCCATGTGCGGTGCGGCCACACCGCCGCCATCGCCCAGAGGATGCTGCCGAGCACGACGAGGATGTCGATGCTCGCGAGTTCGTTGCTCTTGAGCCCGAATTGGATGGGCGAATAGATGACGTTCGACACGAGGTTGACGGCGAACGGCGCCATGACCGACGCCGGGAGCTTTTTGCGCATCGCGAGGACGATCACCGCGCCGAACGACACGGCGATGACCGCGTACAGGACGCTCCACACCGGGCCGAACACCCACGCGGGCGGCGCCCATTCGGGTTTGATCAGTTGCGCGTACCACTGCATCGATTCGTTCATGGCGACAGTATAGACGAACGGGGCGGCCGCCGCTGACCCTCGCGGGAACGGCGCTCGTCGGTGTATCCTCCCCGCGGATGCCCCGTGCATCCGGAAAGGAGGTCGCAGTGCGACATTTGCTCGAGTGGCTCATGGAAATGGGCCGACGGTTCCGGGCCAAGACCCGTCCACGCGCCGCTTCGTTGGCGTGAGGAATCCCGCTCCCCGGAGCGGACCCGCGGCCGGGGGATTCCCCCGGCCGCTTTACGGCGACCGGTTCGTTGCCGCTATACTGCCGCCATCTTTCCCTTCCATCCTTTTATGAAACTCCTCGGAACCATCGTCGGTTGGGTGTGCGTGGCGCCCGTCGCGGCGCTCAACATCTTCGCCGGCATTTCCAAATTTTCCCCGGTCGCGCCCGATTCCCCGCAGGCCGCGATGATGCAGTCGATGGGAATCACGCCGCAAATCGCCCACGTGCTCGGCGTCATCGAGCTGGCGTCCGTGTTGCTCATCCTCATCCCCCGCACGTCCACGGTCGGCTTCGTGTTGCTCGTGGGTTACATGTCCGGCGTCACCGCGACGCTCATCACGCATTCCCAGGACGCGACGGCCGGTTTGGCCTCGCTCGCGCTCCTCACGGTCAGCGCCTACTTCCGCAACCCGGAATTGCTCTGGCGCTTGAAGGGCAAGACGATGTAATTTCAGGTCCGCACGTCGACGAACGGTCCTCATAACGGGGGCCGTTTTTCGTTGTGGTATCCTTCCCGCATGAGCGAGCCGAAACTGTTCGTGGCCTTCAAGGCGTTCATCGAGCGTGACGGGAAAATCCTCGTCGTACGCGAATCCAGTTCGTACAAGGAGAGTTCGCAAAAGGGAAAATGGGGGATTCCGGGCGGACGCCTGGAGCCGGGCGAACGGTATGACGAATGTCTCTCGCGCGAAGTGATGGAAGAAACGGGACTCACCGTGAAATTCGGGAGGCCGTTTCACGTGACCGAGTGGAGGCCGACGATCCGGGGCGAACAATGGCAGGTCGTCGCCGTGTTCGTTGCGTGCGAGTCGGGGGAAGGCGACGTGCGCTTGTCGCCCGACCACGAAGCGTTCGAATGGATCGATCCGGCCGCGCATGCCGACTATCCCATTATCGAAACGGAGCATGCTGCGTTCGAGGCTTATTTGAGCAGGAAAAATTGAATACTAAATTTGTTCAATAGTGCGCGTAAAAAAGAAGCCCGATGCGTGGTATGCGCATCGGGCTCGTGGTTTTCTGCTGGCAGGGAATCGTTACCCGAGTTGTTCCACCCGGAGGAGTCCGCGGGACTCCAGCGTGGTTCGCAGCCCGGGCGAAATGATGAAGCTCGTATCCGCGAAGATCGTGACGATCCCAGCGGCGCGGCGCAGACCCTTGTCGACGCCGTTGATTTTCAAGCGGTACAAGGTGTCGTCGCCGGCGACGCCCGTCATTTCGATCGTTTCGCCGAAGATGTTCAAGGCGTTCGTGTGGTCGTTGAGGACCTCGAGCGCTTGGACGTTCAGCGACGCATCGCGATGGACGGTGTCCACGGTTTCGACGCCGATGAGTCGATCGGGGAGATTGTCTCCGCCGGCGTTGTAGGTGTCAGCTCCCGGCCCTCCGACGAGCCGCGCACCAGCACGGAGAAGGCCTCTCCGCGC
>CAZIQM010000003.1:0-40823 GCA_964541635.1 uncultured Candidatus Peribacteria bacterium
TTTCCCGGGCGAATACTTCACCCTCAAGGTCAGCCAGATCGACGCGTCGTCGACCGACCGCGACGGCGTCTCGAAGTACCGCGTGCGCCTCGACTTCCTCGACCAGAAGGAAAGCGAGCGCGTGAAACTCGGCATGACGGGCGACGCCATGATCATCACGGGCTTCACGAATGACGTCACGTACGTTCCCATCCGCTCGGTCCTCGAGCGCGACGACGGCACGAAGTACGTCCGCGTCCTGAAGGACGGCGCCATCGAAGAACGCACCGTGCAAACGGGGATGGAAGGCGAAGGCAGCACGATCGAAACTCTCGGCGTCCAGGAAGGGGAAACCGTCATCGTCCTCGTCAAAGAATGATGAAGAACAACGACGCGCCGCTCATCAGCCTCAAGAACCTCACGAAGTCGTACGACAACGACGGCGTCGTGACGGACGTCCTCTTCGGTATCAACCTCGACATCAAGAAGGGCGAATTCGTCGCGATCATGGGCCCGTCGGGTTCCGGCAAATCGACTCTCATGCACATCATCGGGTTCCTCGACAGCCAGACCACGGGTGATTACCTGTTCCAGGGCGAGCCCACGCTGGCGTTCGACGACGACGAACTCGCCAAGATCCGCGCCACGCGCGTGAGCTTCGTGTTCCAGGCGTTCAACCTCCTGCCGCGCACGACGGTGCTCCAGAACGTGCTCCTGCCGCTCCTGTACCACCCGACGATTCCCGCGAAGGAGCGCATGACGCGCGCCCTTAACGCCATCGAAACGGTCGGGCTCACGCACCGCAAGGACTACCTCACGAGCCAGCTCTCCGGCGGCCAGAAGCAGCGCGTCGCCATCGCGCGCGCCCTCGTGACCGATCCCGACGTCATCTTCGCCGACGAGCCGACGGGCAACCTCGACTCGACCTCCGGCGTGGCGGTCATGGAAGCGCTGCAGAAGCTGCACGCGGACGGCCACACGATCATCCTCGTCACCCACGAACGCACGACCGCCGAGCATGCCGAGCGCATCATCAAGATCCGCGACGGCCGCATCGAGAGCGACACGCGCGACTTCAAGCGCGTCATCGCGACGGAGAAGGAATCCGATTCCCTCAAGTAACCCATGAGGATCGCCGATACCCTCACCGCCGCCGCCAGGGGAGTGTCGGGCAACCCGACGCGGTCGCTGCTGACGATGCTCGGCATCATCATCGGCGTCGGCGCCGTGGTGCTCATGAGTTCCGTCGGCCAGAGCATGACGGGCGTCATTTTAAGCCAGATCAGCAGCCTCGGCCCGAAGAGCATGGTCATTTTCCCGGGCCAGGAAGGCGGCGCGGGCCAGATCGCCGCCGGACACGACAGCCTCACGTTCGACGACCTCAACGAACTCGAGAAGCTCTCGTCGATCGAAAGCGTCGCCCCGCTCATTTTCATCAGCGGGCGCGTGAGCTACGGGCGCGAGGAAGCGTCCTCGCAGGTCATGGGCGTGACGCCGGAATTTTTCTCGAACCAAACCATCGTGGCGACCGAGGGGCGGATCATCGGCCCGGAAGACAACGATGCCGCCGCGTCCGTCGCGGTGCTCGGTCCGGACGCCAAGGAAAAACTCTTCGGCCAGCAAGACCCGATCGGCAAACGCATCAAGATCGGCGAGAACCACTACGCCGTCATCGGCGTGACCAAAGCGCTCGGCTCGCAGTTCTTCCAGAACGCGGACGACCGCATCTACGTGCCGTTCACCAAAGCCAGGCAAGTCACCGGCCAGAAGTACCTGAACCAGGTCACCATGCTCGCGACCGATTCGTTCGACCTCGCGTTCGCCGACGTGAAGTTCCTGCTCAGGCGCCAACACGGCATCGACAACCCGACCGATGACCCGAAGAAAGACGATTTCGTCACGCACTCGTCCGCGGAAGCCGCGACGATCCTCGGGTCGGTGTCGCTCGGCCTCACGCTTTTCATCACCACCGTCGCCGCCATCTCGCTCCTCGTGGGCGGCATCGGCATCATGAACATCATGCTCGTGTCCGTGTCCGAACGGACGCGCGAAATCGGCCTGCGCAAGGCGATCGGCGCGCGCAAGCAGGACATCCTCCTGCAGTTCCTGCTCGAGGCCATTTTCCTCACGCTGCTCGGCGGCCTCATCGGCCTCGCGTGCGGCGTGCTCCTCGCGTTCGTCATCGCGATCTTCGCGCAAACGGTCCTTTCCACGTATTCCTTCGCCGTGTCGGTGCCGTCGGTGGTCGTGTCGGTCATGATGGCCGGCTTCACCGGCATCATCTTCGGCGTCTCGCCCGCGCGCAAAGCGTCCGAACTCAAGCCGATCGAAGCCCTCCGTTACGAATAATGCTCACCCGCGACCTCATCCAATCGGCCACAGCAGGACTCACCGCCAACAAGGGCCGGGCGTTCCTCACGATGCTCGGCGTCATCATCGGCGTCGCGTCGGTCGTGCTCATGGTGTCGATGGGCCGCAGTTTCCAGAACTACATCCTCACGCAGATCGAATCCGTCGGCACCAACATGGTCGAGGTGATCCCGACCGGTCTCCAGAAGTTCGGCGGCAACCTGGAATCGATCACGTTCGAGGACTACGAGGCCGTGAGCAAACTCTCGACGGTCGAACGCACCACGCCGATCATCCTCATTTCCAAGACGGTGAGTTACGGGAACGAAGAGGTGTCGCCGATGGTGTTCGGCGCGTACCCCGTCTTCGCGGCCAACTACGGCCTCGTGCTCGGCGAGGGGCGCATGATCGACGATTCCGACGACGACGGCGCGCGCTCGGTGGTCGTCATCGGCCCGAAGACGGCCGAAGACCTGTTCGGCAACGTGGATCCGCTCGGCAAACGCATCGACGTGGGCGGCAACTCGCTCACGATCGTCGGCGTCTTCTCGTCGAAAGGATCGGCGCTCACGGAGGATTTCGACAAGCTCCTGCTCGTCCCGTTCTCCACCGCCAGGTCCATCAGCGGCCAGAAGCACCTGAGCTTCATCAACATGCGCGCCGTCGGCGACCCGGATCTCGCGGTGCAGGACGTGAAATCGGTGCTGCGCCAGCGCCACCGCATCGACAACCCCACGGACGATCCGGACAAGGACGACTTCATCGCCCGTTCCGCCGAGCAAGTGACGGCCATCGTCGGTTCGGTCACGCTCGGGCTCACCGTGTTCCTCTCGCTCGTCGCGGCGATCTCGCTGCTCGTGGGAGGCATCGGCATCATGAACATCATGCTCGTGTCGGTGACGGAGCGGACGCAGGAAATCGGCCTGCGCAAAGCGATCGGCGCGAAGAAAAAGGACATCTTGTGGCAGTTCCTGCTCGAATCCGTTTCGCTGACCCTCACGGGCGGCATCATCGGCATCGTCATCGGCGTGTCGTTCGGGTGGTTGCTCTCGAAAGTGGCCGACAAGGTCCTCGGCGGGTTCGATTTCGTCCTCAGCGGCACCGCGATTATCCTCGCGCTCGCGATGGCCATCGGCACGGGTCTCGTCTTCGGCCTGTACCCCGCGCGGAAAGCCGCCAACCTCCACCCGATCGAGGCGCTCCGGTTCGAGTGAGGATCATTCCATCTGCGCGAAGCACGCTTCGACGAAGGGTTTGTCTTGCTCGTACTCCGACGCTTCGGGGCGCGTGATCATGAGCCAGTTCTTCATCACGCCGTCGCCGGGGTTGAAGTGCGCGTACACGGCCGGATCGGTTTTGATTTTTTGCAGCACGATTTTCGGGTGGCACTTGATGCCGAGCGCGTCCTCGTAAAGGAACGCGAACATCTTCTTCCCTTTGTACCACGACGGGCATCCGAACGTTTTCTTTTGGGGCAGGCCCAGCTCGTAGCCGAACCAGCGTTCGCCGAGGTCGAGGAGGTCGTCGCGCATGCAGATATCCTACCGCACGGGCGCGAACCCGCCGCGGATGCCGTAGGGCGACAGCACCAGCTGCCACAGCTGGATGTTGCGCGACCGGAATGATCCCGCGCAACAGAGGAGGTAGTACCGGAACATGCGTTCGAACCGCTCGCCGTAGCGCTCCCGGAATTTCGGCCACGCGGCGGCGAAATTCGCGTGCCACGCGAGTAGTGTTTTGTCGTAGTAGGCGCCGAAGTTGTGCCAGTCTTCGATCACGAAGCGCGTGTCGATCGCGTGCGCCATCGCCGCTTGCCCCGGCAGCGCAGAGTTCGGGAAGATGTGCGCTTCCAGCCAGGGGTCTTCCGAGACCGCGTCGGCGCCGATCGTGTGGAGCAGGAAGCGTCCGTCCGGCTTGAGAAGCGAGCGGGCCTTCTCCATGTACGTGACGTAGTTTTTCGCGCCGACGTGCTCGAACATGCCGACGGACACGATTTTGTCGAACTGCCCCTCCATGTCGCGGTAGTCGCATTTCACGATGTCCACGGGCAAACCGGCGGTGAACGATCGGGCGAACGCGATTTGCTCGTCGCTGATGTTGATGCCCGTGACGCGGCACCCATGGTGTTCCGCGAGGTATTTCGCGAGCCCGCCCCAGCCGCAGCCGATGTCGAGCACCCTTTCGCCCGGCTTCACGTCCAACTTCCGCGCGATGAGGTCGAGTTTTTGGCGTTGCGCCGTCGCGAGATCGTCGGTGTCCTTGAAGTACCCGCAGGAGTACTGACGGTAGGGATCGAGCATCGCGCCGTAGAACTCGTTGCCCAGGTCGTAGTGCTCCTTCGCGACTTTCGTCGCCTTGCGCCGGGTTTGCTGGTTGAACATCCGCACGCGCAGGATGTGCGCGACCTGGCGCAATTGGGTGGGCAAGTGGCTGCCGATCCTCGCCCTGAGCACCCGGTCGAAGAACCCGTCGAGCGCGTCGCAGTCCCACCAGCCGTCCATGTACGAATCCCCGAGGCCGAGGGATCCTTCCGCGAGGATGCGGTCGAACAGCCGTTCGTCGTGCACGCGGATGTCCCACGGTCGGTCGCCGTCGACGCGTACGTCGGCGCCCGCGAGCAGCGGCTCCAGGAACGATCGGCCCGTGTCGGTGGCGGCGTGTTTCATGCGAAGGGAAAGTATACACCCGTCGACGGACGAAGCGCCCGAACATGACAAAACGGGCCCCCCGAGGGGTTCCCGTCGTCGTTGCCAACTCCTCGCGGGGCTGGCCGATGGTTGATCCGAACGCCTTACGGCTTCGCGGAGAACGCGTGGAGCTCCTGTCCGAAATCGGCTTCGAGTTCCGCGAAGACGTCACAGTCGACGCCGCATTCCTCGGGGTCCGTCCCGACGAAGAAGTCGGGAAAGTCCTTCCGCAATTTCGCCAGTTGCTGTGCCGCCGCGAGCAATTCCGCCCGGGGCGCCTTCGTCATCTTGAGGCGGCCGTAGAACTGGAACCGGTGCCGCGCGGCGGCCTGCCAATGCGCGAGCGCGTCGGCGACCTGGCCCCGTTTCTTCAGCCACTTCGCGACGTTGTAGTTCAGGTGGCCGAGCGCTTCGTCGCGTTCGCCGTCCGGAAGTTTCAAGGCCACCTCCGCCGCGCGCTGGAACAGTCCGGGGACTTTCGCGTCGTTCGGCGGGCCCGCGTTGCGGGCGCACAGGAGCATGTAGTTCGGTAGGTAGAACTCCAGTTCCGGCGTGATGGGATCCACGACGCTGAATGCCGACAGGAGATCGATCCAGATGATCGCGTCATTCGTGTTGGCCTTCACGGCGTAGCTGTACCGCAGAACCGTTTCAAGGAACGTGAATTGCGGATCCACTTCCGATTGGGGGTCTACCGTCCTCAGGTCATCCAAGGCTTGGCGTAGTGTTCCTTGGCTGATGAGGCTTTGGCGGATGCGGACGAGTTCGCGCAAGTCGAGCATGTTGCTCATGCCATATTCTCCGTGGTGATGTGGAAGAACGGTCGGATCGGGGATTCACCCTTTTCGAACGTTCCGGGGTGAAATCCGGACATAGTATACAATATAAGAAAATATTATCAATATTCGTCAAATAGCCCCGATCGGCGATCGAAGACCAATGGTGGGCCGGGAGGGACTCGAACCCCCGGAGCCGTGAGGCACCGCGTCTACAGCGCGGCGGAATTGCCACTATCCGACCGACCCACGTGAAAAAGCCCGCAGAGCGTACCGTCGGGACGTCCGGTTTGCAACGATCAAACCTTCCGGAAGGCGCCCATCGTGGCCACGTAGAGCGCGGCGACGCTGCATCCGAGCACGATCCAGACCGCCGGACCGCTGTCCGCTTGCTTCGTTGGCTTGTGTTCGGTGACGCCCGGTTTCCTCGACGAGCTCGATTTCGCGCCCACGACGTGCGGGTTCACCGCGATGACGTTCGCGCCCACCGGGCTCGGCCCGACGGAGCTCGATTGCTGCGTGGGGAAGGGGACCGCGGACAAGGACGACGATTGCGCGATCGGCGCGGCGGACGACGTGACGGGCGCGAGCGACGTCGCCGAAGCGACCGACGACTGGCTCGATGCCGCGCCCCCCGTCGCGGAAATAACGATCTGGCCGCTGAAGTCGGGGGAGGTTTGCGAGATGTAGTCGTACGTTCCTTCGGGTGCGCCCGCCGGCGCCGTGTAGAAGGCGTCGTCGTTCGGGAACACGCTCGGCGTGCTGAACGGCTTTCCGTCGGACGTCGGGAGCGTGGTCGACGTCAGGACGTGGGGGATTTGATCGTCGTTCACCCAACGTATCGTTTGCCCCGGCTTGATCGTGGCAGGGGTGGGATCGGGTCCGTCCTGCTTGAGGTGCACGGTGACGTCCGGCGTGGGGTTCGTGAGCTGGCCGATGAGGTCGCCGAGGCCGCCGAACGAATAGGCGACGGCGCCGACCATGAGGGCGATGCCCACGGCTGCCGCCGGCGCGCGCGACACGCGGATCGGGCGGCGGTCATCCGTTTTCGCGCGGACGGGAACGATCTGCTCGTCCTCGGTGGATTGCCAGTGCGGATGCATGGGCGTCATCGGGGAAGGGCGGAACTGGCCGTCCATTGGCGGCGGAAGGCGAAGGCCGTGCCGAGGACCGCGGAGACGCCGACCATGGCGGCGACCCAGGATCCCGGTCCGGATTCACCCGACACCGAACCGTCGGTGTAGGGGGCGTTGCCCTGCGGGCCTTCGATCAGGTTGCCGGACAAGGGCGACGTCGACGTCGCGGGATTGCCGATCGTGACGGCCACTTCCTGGCTGAAGTCGCTCTCGGCGCCCGAAGCGTTCACGGCGCGGACGGCGAAGTAGTAGGTCATGCCGACAGGCAACGCGCGGATCGTCACGGTTTGCGCTTCCTTGTCGACGCTGCGCTGCTGGAGGTAGCGGCCGGAGATGGAGCCGTAGTAGAGCTTGTAGCCGGTCACTTCGGCGGAGGGCAGCGGGTTCCACGCGAGGAAGGCGGAGCTGCCTTCGGTGGTCACGCGCAGGGCTTGCACTTGGAGCTTCGAGAACACGACCGGCGCCGCCGGGACCGACGACGAGGAAGACGACGCCGAGGAGACGGCGGGCTTCGAGGAGGTCGCGGCGGTCGACGAGGGAGCGGACGATGCCGGCGCGGACGAGACCGCCGGCGCGGCGGAGGACGCCGTGGCGCCCGTGGAGGTCGCGACGACCGGGACGACCGGGACGACCGAGGCGACGGACGAGGCGGAGGAGCCCGACGCGGCGAAGCGGACGGCGAGCGCGCCCTGGACCGCGGAGGCGACGTTACGTTCCTTGTCGCCGTCTTTCGCGAACGCGCCCGTGTGGGCGGTGTCGGCTGCGATGGCGTCGTAGTACGAGAGGACCGTGCCGTTCGCCGGGACGGATTTCACCGTGAGGGTGATGCGCGCCAGGACGACTTTTTCGTCTTTCACCGGTTCCGTCGAGGAAGCGCTGACCTTGATGTAGTTGTCGGCGCTGGAGAAATCGCCTTCGCCCGGGACCGGAACGGCGAACGCCTTCGACAGTTCGAGCGTCTTCCCTTCGAGGACGTTCGAATCGTAGCCGATCCACACGCGGTAGCGCGTGATCGCTTCCTTCTTGGGATTGTGCATCACGAGGTCCATGTCGAGCGTGTCGCCCACTTTCAGGACCGGCGTTTGCTTGCTCAGGGGGTCGCGCACCTCATAGCTGGGGCACGGCAAGGCGGAACCTTCCGTCAGGACCGTGATGCCGTCGATCTGCGGGATCTCGCCGCCGAACGTTTCGCTCGCGGCCGCGTGGTCGGCGTCGACGCAGTGCGGGCGCAGCTCGAACACGGTTTCGCCGGGCGTTTGCGCCGAGGCCGCCGCGGGGGCGAGCGGGAGCAACGCCACGAGGGCGGAGAGGCCGAGCCGGAGCGCGTGGGTGTGTTTCATTGTGTGTGCGTGTGTGTTGTCAGCGCGAGAGGATTCCGCGGAGGACGCGAATGGCGTCGTCGACGCCCAGGATGCCGTTGCCGTTCGGGTCCGCCGCCAGTTCCTGGGGCGTGGCCGTCCGGTAGCCTTGCGCGATTTCGAGGATGACGATGGCGTCGGCGGCATCCACGGTGCCGTCCGCGTTCACGTCGCCGCGCGGGGCGTCCGTGGCGAGGGATCCCGCGATGGTCCGGAGGTTGCCCGCCGTTTGCATGCCGAGCGCGAACGACGCCGTCACCGCGAGAAGGCCCAGCGGAAGCAGGGTGGTGATGCGTTTGCGCAGCGTCGTGGGGAGTGTGGACATTTCCCATCATTGTACCCAAAAATCGCGTTTTCTTCAATCCGCGTGTCATTGACGGGATTTGAATATGGTTCCTAGTCTTATCCTTGTTTTGCCCGTGTCGAAGCCACGAACGCGTATACTGGCGCTGTGACCTCGATCACGCTCATGACCGGCGAGAACGCGTACGCCATCCGCGCCGAAAAACGCCGTTGGATCGAGGAGTTTTCGAAGAAGCACGGCCCGGACAACATCGTCCGGCTCGACGGGAAGGGGCTCACCGTCCGCGATCTGCTCGACGAAGTCGGCGTGATGCCGTTTTTGTCCGAGAAACGTTTGGTCATCGTGGACGGCGTCCCGAAGGCGACGAAGGAGGAGATGCAGGCCCTCGAGACGTCGATCCACCCGGCGACCGTGCTGCTCTTCGTCGATCCGTCGCCCGACAAACGCTTGGGCGGTACCAAGCAACTGCTCGCCATGGCCGCCTCAAAGGAATTCCCGGCCGTGAAAGGACCGAAGTTGCAGCAGTGGATCGCGGGCGAGGCCCAGCGGCTCGGCATGGCGCTCGAACGCGGCGCGGCGGAGACGCTCGTGGAACGCTTGGGCGATGACCAAGGTGCGATCGCCACCGAACTCGAGAAACTGTCGCTGGCGGTGGCCGGGCGTCCGCTGTCCGCCGCTGACGTCGACCTGCACACGATCCCGACGGACGAAGGGGTCGTATGGACGATGACGGACCTCGTGTCGGCGGGAAAGAAGAAGGAAGCACTGGCCTACGCGAAACGTTTGCTCGAACGCGGCTCCGACGCCTACGGGCTGTGGGCGATCCTCTTGTCGATGCTCAAGAACGTGCTTCTGGTCCGTGCCGCCGTCGACGACCGCCTGTCGTCGCCCAGGGACATCGCGGAGCGCACGGGCGTGCATCCGTTCGCGCTACGGTCGCTCCAGTCGTACGCGGCGTCATGCCCCCGCGCGGAGTTGGAGCGCGCCGTGCGATGGGCCGTGGAAGCGGACGTGCGTCTCAAGACCGGCGGCTACCGCGCCACCGACGAATCGCCGCAGGAATTGCACGCGCTCATCGACCGCTTCCTCGCGCGCATGCCCGCGAACCGTTAAGCCTGGTTGATCTGGTCGAGGAGTCCCTCCGCGGCCTGCACCTCCGTGGCGCGCGCTTCGGCTTCGGTCGTTTGCCGCGCCTCCGAGCGCTGTTTTCGTTCCTCGCTCGTCTGTTCGACGCTCTTCGCCGGTTCTTCTCCGGACGCGGGCGTGCCCGAGTATTTGGCGTCGATGGCGGCGAGCTGCTCTTTTTCGCGCGAGAGGATGTCCTGCAGCTTCGCGAGCTGCTCCGGCGTCATCACCGGCAGGATTTCGATCCAATACTTCCGCTCGTCGTCGTTCATGCTCTCCGAGGCCACGATCAAATCGACGAGCCCGCCGAATTTCGCCCGGACGTCGTCGGGGACGACGATGGGGATCGGTCCTGAGCCCGTTGAAGACGCGTCATCGGCCATGGGCACAGCCTAAAGCCCCGTGCCGTTCGAAACAAGCGCGCGGGTCAGGCGACTTTGACGATTTCGTATTCCACCACGCCGGATGGCGTCGAGACCTTCACCGTGTCGCCCTTCACGTTGCCGAGGACGGCTTTGCCGATGGGGGACTCGTTGCTGATCTTGAACTCGAACGGATCCGCTTCGGTGGCGCCGACGATCGTGTAGCTCTCCGGTTCGTCGCTGGAACCCGCTTTGACGACCGTGACGTGCGAACCGATGTTCACTTCCTTGCCCGTCTTCTTCGCGTCGTGTTCCGAGATGATCTTCGCGTTCTTGATCTTGCGCTCGAGCTCGATGATGCGGCCTTCGACGAACGCCTGTTCGTTCTTCGCTTCCTCGTACTCCGAGTTTTCGGAAAGGTCGCCGTACGAAATGGCTTCCTTCAGGCGCTGGGCGACTTCCTTGCGGCGGACGTTCTTGAGGTTCTCGAGTTCCTCCTTGAGGCGCTTCAAGCCTTCCTTGGTGACGAGCGTTTCCTCGTCGTCCGTGAAGCTCGCGCCGGAACCGGCGGAACCCGACGACGACGCGTCGTCCATCGAGAGGTCTCCGAAATCGTCAGATGTGGCAAACATAGGCCCGCGAAGTATAGGCGGGCGCCCGACGGGGCGCAATGCGTCTTTCCGCCTCGAAGAGCCGTTTGTGGCTTCCGGAACGCCTGGTACGATGCGGTCCATGCATCGCGTGTTTTCCGGCGCCCTGGCGGCGCTCTGCATGGTTTGTCCCTTGGCCCACGCCGCGTCGGGCATCACGTTGCCGGACCTGTCGGCGGCGCAACGCGCGGTGGACGACCTGGGATCGGACCTTGCCCGCGACGAAGCGTCGGCGTCATTTTACGAAGACCAGGAGCTGTTCCCGGTCGTCGAGACGCAGGCGGATTCCGCCATCGAGGAACAACGCGACGGCCGCACCGCGGAATTTTTGACGATCCGCGTCGGCGCGAAGGACGTGACGTTGCGCGACGTCCCCACGAAGGAGTGGTTCGCGCCGTACGTCCGCGACATCGCGGAGCTCGGTCTCGTCTCGGGCTACCGCGACGCGCTGGGCATGCCCACGGGGCAATTCGGCCCCGCCGATCCCGTCACGCTCGAGCAGGTCGCGAAAGTCGCGGTGCTCGCGTCCGGCGTCGACGCCACCGCGTGCCCGCTCCCGCCCGCGAACCTTTCCGCGTCCGGCGCGTGGAGCGCGTCGTACGTTTCGTGCGCCGAGAGGGCGCAGTGGGCCGTGTTCAGCGATCCCGCCGCCGACCTGCGCCGGCCCGCGACCCGCGAAGAAGTCGTCATGACGATGCTGCAGGCGTTCAAGAGGGAATTCGACGTCGACACGGCGTCGCTCACGTTCGCCGACGTCGAAAAAACGTCCGCGTTCGCGCCGGCCATCGCCAAGGCGGCGACCGACGGGATCGTGTCGGGCTACACGGACCGGGAGGGGAACCTCACCGGGCTCTTCGGGCCGAAGAACGACGTGACGCGCGCAGAGTTCTCGAAAATCGTCAGCATCGTGCTGCAGCTGTACGCGAAGTGAACGTCAGCGGTGCCGCTGTCGCACGTGGTGTTCGAGCGCTTTTTCGTTCGGATGCGTGCCGACGAGTTCGAGGAGCAGCGTGCCCGTGACGAGGAACGCGCCGCCGAGGAAGTGGTACCACGCGATCGGTTCGCCGAGCATCGCCCACGCCATGACCGTGCCCAGGATGATGTCGACCGCGCCCGTGAGCGTGATGGTCGAGACCGGGAGACGTTCGAGCGCTTCGTAGAACGCGACGCTGTTCACGAAACGCGAGATGAACCCGAAGCCGATGAGGGCGGGGATCAACGCGAGGGGGAACATCCGGATTTCGGACTCCAGGCCGTGGTGCACGAAGGGGGAAACCGCGACGAGCGCCACGATGGCGGTGAGGGATCGGGCGCCGAGGAGGAGGTGCGGCTTCAGGTGCGACGCGAACTTGCGGCAGAGCACGCTGCCCACGGCGAACGACAGCGCGGCCGCCACGATCACCATGTCGCCCGTTTGGATGTGGTCGAGGCCTTGCGTGAATCCCTTGAGCGAAATGATTGTCATGCCGGCCAGGATCGTGCACATGGCCATCACGTGGGTGCGGGTGACGCGCTCCTTGAGGAACAGCGCCGCGCACGTGAGGAGGAACACCATTTCGACCTTCCCGAAGAACCCCGCGTTCACGGCGGAGGTCATCGCGAGGCCCGTGAACCACAGGCCGGGTCCGATGAGGCCGTTGATGGTGCCGATGACCAGCAACCACCCGGCGTCCTTCCGCGTGAGCTCTTTGCAGCTGCGCACGATGGGGACAGCGCCGAACGACACGAACACGAACAGCAGGACGAGGAGTTCGCTCACGAACACGAGCGAAAGGGGCGAAAGCGACGGGGACAACACCTTGGCGAAGGAGTTGTAGGTCGCGCCCGCCATGATGCTCGTCGAAAGCGCCAGCCAGCCGATTCCCGCGTCCGTGAGGGCGCGCTGCCGCCATGCGAAGGGCCGAAGTGTCAGGGGGTTCAGCAAATCCTGTCATTATAGCGAAAAAGCGGGTTTTCCGCCAGTGCTACGCCAGGTACGATGGTATCGATTTTCCTCATAACTTCATGTTTTTGACGTTCGTGTACGCCTTCCTCAGCGTGGCCATCGTGAGCCTCGTATCCCTCGTGGGAGTGATCGTCCTGACTGTCCGCACCGACGTCGTCTCCAGGGTCCTGCTGTACCTCGTGAGTTTTTCGACCGGCGCCATCCTGGGCACCGTGTTCTTCCATTTGCTCCCCGAAGTCATGGAGCACGCGGGTGATCCCGTCATGGGGTCTGCCTGGATCCTCGGGGGCATGATGCTCGCGTTCGTCATCGAGAAATTCATCCACTGGCACCACTGCCATCGGACCGAGCACGACGACGCTGGCGGTCACCACAACCATCCGCTCGGCGCGCTCATCCTCATCGGCGACGGCATCCATAACTTCCTCGATGGAACGCTGATCGCCGCCGCCTATATGGTAAGCGTTCCGGTCGGCATCGCGGCGACCGTCGCGGTCGTCCTCCACGAAATTCCGCAGGAGCTCAGCGACATTTCGTTGTTGCTCCACAGTGGATTTTCGCGAAACAAGGCCATCCTGTGGAATTTTCTTTCCGCGTGCACTGCGATCGTCGGCGCGGGCGCGGCGTTTTTCTTCGGGACGCACATGCACGGCATCGAGTTCGTGCTGCTGCCCATCGCCGCGGGAAACTTCCTCTACATCGCGACCACTGACCTGATCCCCGAGCTGCACAAAGAGACGCGCGTCGGCAAGAACGTAGTGCAAGGATTGTTGCTGCTGGCGGGCATCGGGCTCATGGCGTGGCTCTCGCTCGCTGCCAATCACGAGGACGTCGAACGGGCCATCGACGAACACCAAGACGCGACGTCATCGAACGGCGGCATTTTGCAGATGCGCGTGCTGGACGCGGACGGCAACCCAGTCGACGATTCAGTGCGCGTGAACGTGCGCACCCGGTGAGCCGTCGCCGCGCAGGAAGCGGCAGGCGAACCACGTTGAGATCGGCACCGCAAGCGTGAGCGTCATGCTGCCCACGAGCGTGCGGACGATTTCCTCGACGATCGATTCGTTGTTGAGGATCACCCACCACGGCACGTCCACGCCGCTCCAGAACAACAGGAGGAGCGGAAGCGATGCGCCGACGTAGGCCAAGGCGAGCGTGTTCACCAGCGACGCGATGTGTTCGCGGCCCACTGACAAGCCCGCCTTGTAGAGTTGCGCCTTGCCGATGCGCGGATTCGCCCGTTTGATTTCGTTGATGGCCGCCGTCTGGGTCGTGGTGATGTCGTCGAGCACTCCGAGCGCGCCGATCACGATGCCCCCGAGGAGCAGTCCGCGCAGGTTCACCGATTGCAGCGGACCGAGCTGCAGGTAGAGGGCCTCTTCCGCGCCGTTGCCCGCGAGTTGCGTGAGTCGCACTGCGACGATCGAAAGGAGCAGCGAGAGCGCGAGCGTGGTCAGTGTGCTGAGCAACGCGATCGTGGTGCGGTACGAGAACCCGTGCGCGAGGTAAAGCGACGTGCACGCGATGGCGACGGCTCCTGCCAGGGAAACCATCAGCGGATTTTGTCCGCTTCCTATCATGGGCACGACGAACAGCGCGAGGATCATGATGCTCACGCAGAGTCCGACGATCGACGTGAATCCCGTGCGACCCGCGAAAACGATCGCAAGGACGAAAAACGCCACCCCGAGGCCGAACACCGACGGCAAGCGGTACGGTTCGCGTCCGAGCAGCTGCACCGTTCCGTCGCTTTTGGACAGTATCTCGACGACGACGCGCTGGCCGGGCTTCAGCAGGGACGTTTGCAAACCTTCGACGGCGGCGTTTTCCATCGTCTCCTGCGTTCCGTCATCGAGCCGCACGAGCAGTTGCTGCACCGTGCGGTCGAAACCCGACGAATCGTCGTGCTCAGTCGAAAGCACGCGCACGACGGTGGCGGTCGCGTAGGTATCGGAGACGTGGGCGGGCGCTTCTTGCGCGAACGCCGAAAGCGGGGCGAGTACGAGGATCGCGAATCCGAGCGTATTCATCATGCGGTTACTTTACCATGGTGCCGTCGGCTGGACTCGAACCAGCAAGCCCGTGAGGGCTAGGGATTTTAAGTCCCCTGCGTATGCCATTCCGCCACGACGGCACGATGTTCGGAAAAGAACGGTCCAAGTGTACCGCTCCTGTTCGCGCGGAACAGGGGGCGGCTTAGATCGGTAAGGCTTCCAGCTTGATCGCCGGGCGATCCTCCTGCTTCTGGTGCTCCCCGACGTCCATGTCTTCGCCCGTCGCCGCGTCGATTTCCTTCGCGGAGATGATGAGGCGGCGCAGGGTGGTGCCCACCGGCGTGCAGGTCATGAGCGTCGCGATGCGTTTATTGAGCGGTTGGTCGAGGACCGTCACGTCGCTCGGGAGGATTTCCTTCTTCGTTTCGATCACGTAGCGGTATTTGTCGCCGCCGTGGTACACCCAGAATTCGTCGCCCACCTGCAATTCCCCGAGGCGCGCGAAGATCGATTTGTATCCGCCGGGCGCCCACGGGAAGTACGAGCTGTGGCCCGTGAGGAAGAAGTTGCCGGCTTGGCCCGGCTCCGCCGTTCCCGGGTAGTGGACGACGCCTTGTTCGAGTCCGTGCTGGATGTCGGTTTCGAGCTGCTTCCAGTCCTCGCGCACGAGGGAATCCGTCGGCAGGGTCACGATCGGCGCGCGCAGGTCGAGGCCCGGGATGATGAGGATGTCTTCGGGCGGGCCCACGAGCGGCAGGTGCGCCGCCAAACCTTCGTCGGCGTCGCCCGCCGTGGGCAGCACCGGGACTTGGCGGAGTTTTTCCGCGAGCGACTTCTGCGCGGAAGCGGAACGGTCGAGGTGCGTGAATTCGAGGATAGGTTCGATGCGCGCCGACGCGATGGCGCCGAAGCTTTCGTAGTTCATCGCCGAGAAGAGCACCGCGAAGATCGCGGCGAAGGTGCCGCCGAAGCGCACGATGTCGAGCGCGAAGAGCGTCCCGCGGCTGTACTGCTTCACGCGTTTGCGGCTGGCCGGCACGAGCACGGGCTGCGTGAGGAACCGCCCGAACGAGCGGATCGCCGTCTTGAAATCGCCGAGGATGGTGGACGAAGCGTCGAAGCCCCCTTCGAGGCTCGCGCGCAATTGGCGTTCGCCTTCCTGCAGCACGCCCTTGGCGGCGACGAGCGTGCCGCGCTCGGCTTCGGCCAACGCTTCGGCGCAGGACTCGCGCACCGCGCGGAGGTTCTCGCCGATGCGCAGGGCGGCGTGTGCGCGCTGCACCGAGGGGAGTTCGGAAATGTCCTCCGCCGGTTCGTCCGGCAAGCCCCACTGGATCGCGTCGAAAGCGCTGGTTTCTTCCTCGATCGGCATCGCCGGCACGGGCTTTTCCGCCGGCGTGTCCGACGGAAGGATGATGTTGCCGTCGGAGTCGTATCGGGCGCGCTTCATGCGGGTCGGATCGTGGTTCATGGAAATCCCATTATTGTAGCAGATTTCGGCTTCCGATGCACGCCGAAAGGTTGCTCATCCTAGCGCAAATCCCCCTCGTCCGGGAGGGTCACGCGGGCAGTTCCATCACGCCGCCGCCGACCACTTCCTCGCCCCGGTAGAGCACCAGCGATTGGCCCGGCGCAAGCGGCGAAACCGGCTCGGAGAACGAGAACGTCGCTTCCGACCCCCGCACGCGGACGGTGCCTTTCAGCCGGGTGCTCAACGACCGGACGCGGCACTCGAAGGGCTCGTCGACGCCGTCCTCCGGTTTCCACGACACCCAGCGGACGTCCGAGAGCGCGATCGCCCCCACGCGTTCCGTCTCTTTCGGTTCCACGACGATTTCGTTGGTCGCCGCGCGCTTCTCGACGACTTCCAGCGGGATTTTCAGCCCGCCGATGCCGAGGCCGCGCCGCTGCCCGACCGTGTAGAGCGGCAGGCCCTTGTGGGCGCCCACGACGGTGCCGTCGCGGCGCACGATCGTCCCGGGCGAGATCGCGTCCGCGAGGTAGCGCTTCAGGAATTCCTCCGGGTGTTTTTCCGGGAAGAAACAGAGGTCCATGCTCTCGGAATAGGTCGTTTCCTCGTACGGCACGCCGAAGTCCTTCGCGAGGCCGAAGACGTCCGCCTTCCGCATGGCCCCGAGCGGGAACAGGACGCGCGAGAGTTGCGCCTGCGTCAGGCCGTAGAGGTAGTAGCTTTGGTCCTTCGTCGCGTCGGCGGCTTCGAGCAGGAGGTGCCGCGACGCGCCGCCCGCCAGCTCTTCCTTCGCGACGCGCGCGTAATGCCCCGTCGCGATGCGTTCGCAGCCGAGTTCGTCAGCGAGCTCCAGCAGCTTGCCGAATTTGATGGAGCGGTTGCAGCCGATGCACGGGTTCGGCGTGCGGCCCGCGGCGTATCCTTCCAGGAACGGTTTGACGACGTTTTCGTGGAAGTCGTGTTCGAGATCGACGATGCGGTAGGGGATCCCGAGCGCGTCTGCGGTCGCCTTCGCGCGCATGGCCGTCTGCGCGTTGCAGCACTTGCTGGGGAGGACTTGGGCCAAACTCGGCGCGAGGGGATCGCTCCACAGCGTGAAACGCACGCCCACGAGTTCGTGGCCCTCCCGCTTGAGCAGGTGGGCCACGGTCGAGGAGTCGATGCCGCCGCTGAGGGCCACGAGGATTTTCACCGAGGCATTATAGCCTATAGGTTTTGCCGCCTTTGTCGGACCATTCGTAGATCAGTTCGGAATCGAGGCTTATGAACAGTTTTTTCACGGACAGTTGGATCGTATCGGCCACGGCTTCGTCATCATTCGTCATCGTGATCGGACCGATATCGATCAGCCCTTTTACCAGCATCCGCTTATCGCCTTGTTCACAGCGGAATCCCTCCAAAGGAATGGGGGATTCGTAGATATATTTTTGGCCTGCTTTGAAGACGCGCAGGTTCGTGATGTCGATCCGATCATCCCTGCAGAGATCCATGTATATTTTGACATCGCCGTTTTCCGCGAACAGCAATCGCGAATTCGCGCCACGGTAGTAGGGTTTGGCGCCTTCGAGTTCGAAATGCCAATCGAGCTGTACGTCCTCGCCGTCGATGTTCGCTTCGCCGCCGGATACCACCGGTTGGATAGCTGGGAATACGTGGCTCGGCGAGGTCCTGGGGGCGAAGTGCAGATTGAAAAGGTATGCGATCGGCAACGCGACCAACACGATCCCGGCAGCCGTGTTCATGAATTTGTCGATCGTCATAGCTTTTTCGTAAGGAATGAAACCAGTTCGTCGAGCATGAGTTTGGATTGTTCCCTGTCGGAGTCATCGATGCTCAGGTGATGTACCCCGTCGAATGTCATTTCCTTTTGGTCTTCGTACGCCCAATTGCGACCGAGGATATAGGTTCCATGGGCGGGTACGCCATGTTTCATGAGCAGGTCGATGTTGTCTATGAGGCTACCGTCGTCGAACGGTGTCAGGCCCAGGAGCACACTTTCAGCCACTTGTTCGATCGTGACCGTAGAACTCAACTGATACCTGTTGAAGAGCGCGTCCACCGATCCTGCGGCCAGTGCCGGCTGGCTCATGCCCGCGTATCCGAGTTGCACCGCGTCGATCACGCCCAGTTTCACGGGAATGCCCGCGTACGTCGGATTGTTTTCCAGCTCGCTCGCCATGTCGATGGCGGTGCCTCCACCCCAACTGTACCCCGCCATGTCTATCTCGTTCACAGTTCCGGAATTTGGCGAGATGCCTTGGTTCTTCAGTCGCTCGAACACCACCTCCAAGGTGAGTTGAATGATGAGGAACGTGTTGTGCAGCAGCGGCTCGAACGCCAGGACGACGCGGAATTGCAGGATCTCGTATCCCGCGAGTTTCGATTGCACGTATTCCATGCCTATTTTCTTCACGTCTCCATCGATCGTTTGCAAATGGCCGTCGATCAAGATCACCAATTTCCCGGGGTGCGTGCCGTTTCCGGGTTGGTACTCCATGAGCCCAGCTTGTTTCATGATTTCGTGCTTCAGGGCGTATTCCTGCCCGGACGCGACGGCTTTCAGCATCGGGATGACCGGCTGCATGCGGTTGATCGTGAGGTCGGCGAGTGCGTCCACTTTCTCGTTCGCGACGTTCACGACTTCCTGGCCGACATCGTACGCGACGGTCGCGGCCCATACCGCCTTGCGCTTGATAGCCGTGACTTCGCGGACGAGGGACGCCGACAGGCCCACTATTTTGTCTTCGATCCAGTCATCGACTTCTGCGGCGATGAGCTTGTTCACCTCGTTCTCGATGCGCACCCACGGGTTCTCCTCCGGCGGAATCGTCGGGATGTAGGATTCGATGACCTGGTCGAGGACGCCCTTGCCCGGTTTGATGAGCGGGACCGTCGACTGGTTCACGTTCGGCTTGAAATCGAGGGGCTCGAGTTCCATCTGCGCGCGACCGAACAAGTGTTCGAACATTTGGTCGAACGTTCCGAACGAAACGTCCGTCGACGCGATTTGGTACGCGCCGAGGTTCATAAATTCTTCTTCCGTTTTCAGCAGGTGGATGTAGTGGGCTTTCCCGCGGGCGCTGAGGTACGTGTTCATGAATTGCTCGGGCGAAACTGATGTCGCGATCCGCTCCATCGTTCCCGCGAACTCCCCTTCGCCCGCGTTCGTCCCTTTGTCCCTGTCGTTCGTCGGATCCTGGTCTGTGTCCGCCATGATCGCGTCCACGGCTTTCTCGTACGTTTCGCGGGCGATCGATTCCAAGCCCGGGCGCCCGAGCGCTTCGCGCGCGGCCACGATCTGCGGGTGGTTCGACGCCATGAGGGCGTCGACCGCGCGCCGGTTCACCGCGGCCAAGCGGTCCCGATCCGAGGCCGACGAACCGTCGGGATCGTGGCGCGCGAGTTTCCCGAGGCGGCTGTTCGATTCGGTTTGGCCGCCCGCGAACCGCGTGACGATCGACACGATCGGGCGGTCCGACGTGGCATCGGCGGGTGTGCTCGGCGCGCGCACATTCGCGGAGAGCATCAGCGACTGCCCGCCGCCGATCGACGCGGTGAGCGTCTTTTGCAACGTGCCGCGTTCAGGCTGGCCCGCGTACCAACCCGCGTACACGTCGAACCACAGGGTGCCTCCGCCCATCGCTTCGTTGCGCACCTGGTACTTCACGTTCGCGATGTGCCCGGGCGCGGAGAAGACGGGCGATTCGCCCTCGCGGATTTCCGTCACGCCGGGGAAGACGCCTTCCGTTTGGTGCTGTTCGTACATCTTGAGCATCGACACGTCGACTGTCTCGGGACCCATGGCTGCCGGGGGCAGCACCGATTCCATCGTCGCGCCTTGCTTGGTGCTCACGGATCCCGTCGCGCCGACCATCCACGTGCCGAACGAAAGGAGCCGCGGTGCCCCCGGCGCGATCACGACCGTGTTCGGGTCGATCTGTCGCACGTAGCCTTCGGGGAACCCGGACGTGGTCACGGTTTCGCGCCCCATGTAATCGACCCCCGTCTTCATGATCGTTCCCACCCACGCGATGCTCCCGGATCCCTTCGTGTAGTTGATGCGGACCATCGTGTATTGGCTCGGGTCCCGCTCTATGTAAAAACGCTTGTCGCCGTTGCCGCTGGGGCTCGAGAGCAAATTCAGCGTCTTCGCCGCCGCGGCGACGTTCGTCGCCATCGGCACCGACGGCGCAGCCGCGAGCGCGTAGGACGGCGAGGTGAACTGCGTGAGCGCGTCCGGCGAGGCGTCCTGCATCGAGGCGAGTACCGAGGCTTCGAGGCCTGTCACCTGGACCGGCGTCCGATCCGACGGGCGGAAGAGCACGTCGGTGAACCCGATGTCGTTCTCGTACGTGAAAACCCCCGCCGCCGGGACGGGCACCGTCGCGATGATGTCGTTGCCGCGGAACACGGTCGCCGACACCGTCATCGCCGGGTTCGCGGGCGTCACGGTCGCACGCACGCCGCGCACCATGCCGTCGAAACCCCGCAGGTTCACGTGATTCGCGTAGCTTTGCAGGTTCGCGCTCGTCGCTTCGGCGCCGACAGGAGCCCTCCAGCCCGCGTCCGGCGCGGTGAGCGTGATCACGTCCTGGATGAGCGTCCGGATTTCCGGAGGGATGGTGGTATCCGCGGCGGCGACCTGCCTGCCTTCCAACGTTTCGTACGAGAGACTGCGCGTGGATCGTTCGGGCATGCGGGGTGGGGGAAGATGCGAGCACATCCAACCCCGATCGGAGGTCGCCGACGCGGCGGTGCTTTGTCCAGTGCCGCGCGCATGCCCACCGATAGGGCTCGCGGGCGTTCCTTCCGCACGAAGCGCGGCTTGAGAATGTTTTATGGTCATATTCCGCCGCTTCGACCGTCTTCGGAAGCGGTGTACACTCGCCCATATGCAAAACCCCTCACTCCAGCACTTCATCGCCCACGCCCGCTCGAAGGGCATGGACCACCAGACGATCCGGATGTTGCTCCTGTCGTCCGGGTGGAAAGAGAAGGACATCGTCGAAGCCCTGACCGAAGCCACGCTCGACATGCCGGTGCCCGCGCCGGAAGACCGTGGCGGCGCCCGCGAAGCCTTCTTCCACTTGCTCGCCTTCGTCACGCTCTACGCGAGCGTCATCAGCGTGCTGTTCCTGCTGTTTGAATTCCTCAACCGCCTCTTCCCCGATGCCGCCTTCGACTACACGTACTACGACGATTCGTCGTCCATCCGCTGGTTCATGGCGGTGATCATCGTGTCATTCCCTATCTTCGTGTGGATGTCGCGCATCATCCAGCGCGAGATCGCGAAATCGCCGGAGCGCGCATGGAGCCCGGTCCGCCGATGGCTCACGTACCTCACGCTCTTTGTCACGGCCGGCGTGCTCGTCGGGGACGGGATCACGTTGCTTTTCTATTTGCTCCAGGGCGAAATCACGGTCCGCTTCATCCTGAAGGTGCTCGCGGTCCTCGGCGTCGCGGGCATGGTGTTCAGTTACTATTTCCTGGCGCTCAAGTCATCCGCGAACCGACTCCAAGCGTCGAAGCTCAACCGCGCGTACGGCGCCCCCGCGTGGGTCATCGCGATCGCGGTGGTCGTGTGGGGAATGATCGTGGCCGGAACGCCGATGGAACAACGTTTGGTTCGCCTCGACGAGCGCCGCGTGAACGATATGCGCTCGATCCAGCAGGAAATCTACAACATCGCGTACGAAGGCTCGGATCGCTATAACAACGGCAAGCCGTACACCAGTTTGCCCCATCCGTTGCCCGCGACCTTGGACGACGTCGTCGCGAAAGCAGTGAACGTCCGGCCGTCTATCACCGATCCTTCGACCGGAGCGGCGTACGAATACGAACCCAAAGCGACGTCGTTCTCGCTGTGTGCCACGTTCGACACGGCGCAGGACAAGGATTACGACGTCTTCTGGAACCACCCCCTTGGGCGCCATTGCTTCGTGTTCAACGCGCTGGACCCGATGACGAAGTGAGCGCATGAAGGACAAGCTCCAGCCGCTCATCGAGGAACACGCGGCCCTGCAACGCTCGTTGCAGGATCCCGTCGTGTACTCGAATCCCGCCGAGGTCGCGCGCATCGGCAAACGGCTTGCTGAATTGGCGCCGGCGGTCGACGTGCACGACCAACTTACGTCGGCGCAACAATCGCTGATCGATGCCCTGGACGCGAAGAACGATCCCGCGATGGCCGACATCGCTGCAGAGCAGGAACGCGATGCGAAAGCGGCAATCTCGGGGCTCGAAGCACGTGCTAAAGAGATCCTGAGCTTCAAGGATCCGCTCGACGCGAAAGACGCGATCCTGGAAGTGCGCGCCGGCACGGGAGGAGAAGAGGCGTCCCTCTTCGCGGCGGAGTTGGTCCGCATGTATTTGCGCTACGCGGAGCGTAAAGGGTGGAAAGCCACGCTCCTCGACCGTTCCGACGCCGACCAAGGAGGCATCAAGGAAGCGGTGATCCGCATCGACGGCCCCGACGCCTACGGGCACCTGCGCTACGAGGGCGGCGTCCACCGGGTGCAGCGCATCCCCGCCACCGAAACGAAGGGCCGCATCCACACCTCGGCCGCGTCGGTCGCGGCGTTGCCCGTCGCCGAAGAGCAAGACGTCGCGATCCGCAACGAAGACCTGCGTATCGACACGTACCGCAGCGGCGGCGCCGGCGGCCAGCACGTGAACAAAACGGAGAGCGCCGTCCGCATCACGCACGCCCCGAGCGGGATCGTCGTCGCGTGCCAGACGGAGCGAAGCCAGATCCAAAACCGCGTCCGCGCGATGGAAATGCTCCGCAGCAAATTGGCGGAGCATGAACGCGAAAAGCGTTCCGCGGCCGAAGGAAACCTCCGCGCGAGCCAGGTGAAATCGGGCGACCGCAGCGACAAGATCCGCACGTACAACTTCCCGCAGGACCGCCTGACGGACCACCGCCTCGGCGAGAATTTCCACAACCTGCCGGGGATCATGGAGGGGGACATCGACGACGTCGTCCAGGCGCTCCGGGCATGGGGAGCGTCGTCCGATGATGAATAAAAAATGTATACAGTAAAGAGGGGAGGAATGAAGCGAAGCATCTGAATCGTTTATTAGATAGTTTTTAGGACCCCTACGTAGGGAAAACCAGTCATCTTGCATCCCGAGGTCAGGGGCGCAAGAGTGACGGGGTCCCTATGGAACACCCCGTGGCGGTTGCCACAGACATCGCGCCGAATGCCGTCGATCCCGCCAAGGAATCGCCGTCGCTTTCGTCGACGACCGTCCAACGCTGCACGGACGATTGCAAGCGGTGCGTGGTAAGGGTGATCGCCGAGCGCATGGCGGAGAAAGAAAGGCTCCGGCACGCCGAGGCGTCCGAGTTGCAGGATCGTTTCGACCGCCAAGCCTTCGGCTTCCTTCGCCCGGGCGACGAACACGTGCGCACGCTGCCGCAGATGGAAGCGTCGCTCCACGAGATCGCGACGAACATCGCCGGGTGCGACAAGGCGACGGGCGGCGCCCGCCTCATGACGGTGTCGATGCTGGGCGATGCCCGCGCCCACATGAATGAATTGGTGAAGGCGGCACGCGCGTTGTACATCTCCGACGCGGGCGAGGGAGCGCACCGGGCCGCGCCGAAAGAAGAACCCCCTTTCGTCCCGCCCGTCCCCTGGACGTTCATGCAGCGCTTGCTGCGTTCGTGGGGGATCAAGATTTGACGCTCGATGCGGACATCGGGATGTGGCCGTTCAGGATTCTGCCTCGATTTCCTCCGCTGCATCGACGACGTTGGAGAGCAGCCACGCCACGGTCAGCGGCCCGACGCCCCCCGGTACCGGTGTGATCGCCGACGCTTTTTTCGACACCGCATCGAAATCGACGTCGCCCGTGAGTTTACCGTCCACGTGGGTCGTGCCGATGTCGACGACCACCGCGCCGTCCTTCACCATGTCGGCGGTGATGAGTCCCGGTTTGCCGACCGCCGTCACGAGGATGTCCGCCGTGCGGGTGATGTCAGCGAGGTTTTCCGTTTTGCTGTGGCACACTGTGACCGTCGCGTCGCGATTGAGGAGCATGAGCGCGAGCGGTTTGCCGACGAGGTTGCTCCGTCCGACCACCACGGCGTGTTTGCCGGCGATCCGGATTTTTTCGCATTCAAGGAGCCACACGACGCCGGCGGCTGTCGCGGGCGGCAGGAATTCGCCGATGCCGTTGAGAGCCATGTCGCCGAAGTTTTCGGAGGTGAAGCCGTCGACGTCCTTATCGGGGTGGATTCCCGCCGCGATTTGGTCGAACGCGTCCCAGAGGTGGTCGGGAACCGGCAATTGCACGATGTATCCCGTAACATCGGGATCGCGGTTGAGGCTGTCGAGTTCATCGAGTAACGACACGAGCGACGTGGATTCGTCGAGCTTCAGATGGCGCGCCTCGATGCCGATTTTCTCAGCGGCCTCGATCTTCTTGCGGATGTACGTCGCGCTCGCGGGATCGTCCCCAACCTGCACGATCGTGAGGACGGGATTCAGTTCGGCGGCGATCGGCGCCAGCTCGGCAAGGAGCGCGTCGGCGTGGGGTTTGCCGTGGAGGATGCGTGCGGGCATGGGGAGAGTGTAGCGGTCAGCGCGTCGCGAGGAACCCGTCGACGATCCCGGCTATGCGGGCGGCGACGGGGGCGATGTCGCCCGAGGTGTCGACGAGCACGTAATCGGGATGTTCCTGCATCCGGCGCGCGTACGCGGCATGGACTTTCTTTTGGAGGCTGTCGCTTTCGAGCAGGTCGCGGTCGCGGATGCCCAGGCGCTCCGCGCACACCTCGAACGGCGGCATGAGGACGAGCATGAGGTCCGGCACGACGAAGGTCGAGTTCATGTTTTCCAACCAGGGGAGGTCGAGACCCAGCGCTTCGCCGTAGACGAACGTCGAGAGGTGGCACCGTTCGCCGACCACGTTCTTGCCGCTTTCGAGGGCGGGGCGGACGACCTTCGCCATGTGCCACGCGCGGTCGGCGGAATAGAGCATCTGGAGCGCGTCCGGCGGGATGCCTTTCCCCCGCAGTTCCGCGCGGATCGTCGTGCCGATGGGGCCGGTCGTCGGTTCTGCCGTTTGCACGAATTCCACGCCGCGCTCGGCGAGGTGTTCGCACAGGAGTTTCGCATGGGTCGTGGAACCCCCTCCGTCGGGGCCTTCGAGGACGATATAGGCTGGTTTTGGCATGCCTCGCCATCATAGCCGTTTTCTGCTATACTCAGAAGATTTCATGAATGCCCCTTCGACCCGGTTCCGGCCCGTCCGAGCGCTGCTCGCCTGGTATGCCTGGAGGCGTCCCTACGGCATCCTTGCCGGGGGATTCCGGTACGCCGCCGCCATCCTCTCGAGCTTCTCCGTCGTCTTCCTGCTGAAGACGCTGTTTTCGCCCTGGAAGAACATTCTCGACGACAGTCGCCCCCGCACGATCCAGGCGATCCTGGAAGGATGGTCCTTGAACCTGCTCTCGCGCGGCGTGGGCTTCGTCGTGCGCGTGGTGTCCGTGGTCGTCGCGTTGCTCTTCGCCGCGCTCGCGGTCGTCGTGGGGCTCGCTCTCGCCGCCGCGTGGTACGCGTTGCCCTTCACCTTCGTCGCGCTCCCGTTCTACGCCTGGAGGTTCAAGCTCGAGGTGGTGGACGCGTTCACGGGCGCAGGACGCCCCATCGATTTGTTGTCCACGGCGTGCATTCCCAAAGGTTCCCACCGCGAAGCGCTCACGGCGCGCGAATTGCTCGCCGCCGTCTTCGGGTCGAAGCAGGCGACGTTTGTGGCCGAAGAGCTGATGCTCGATCGCAACGCGCTTATCGCGGCCTTCGAAGAGCACGAGCGCTCGCTCCAGGTCGAAGAGCTCCTGTCGCACGCAAACGACGTCCGCGAACACTTCCGCGACGCGCGCATCGAACCGGTCCACGTGCTCGTGGCGCTCCTCGCCACGCCGGCAGGCGGCCCGCTTCTCCTCGCGGCGGACGCCGACGTCAACGACCTCTGGGAAGTCGCGCTCCGCGAACGCATGTACGAGCGCTGGAAGCGCAAACCGGGCGCATGGTCCGCCGAAGGCATCGCCCAGAGCGACATGTTCGGGCAGTCGTGGGCCCGCGGGTACACCGACGCGCTCGACGTCCTCACTTCGGACATCCGCCCGCGCCGCTGGGACCCGACTGACGCGACCATCCTGCACAAAGACGCCATCGAGGCCGCGGTCCACGCCGTGCGCGAAGGCGGCCGCGACAACGTGCTCATCGCGGCGCCAGCGGGCAGCGGACGCACCATGCTCGCGGAACACATCGTGTCGGCTCTCCACGACCTGGAACGGCGCGGCAACGAACGCTTCACCCGCTTCCTCCGCCTTAAGGCCGACGTGCTCCTCTCCGGCGTCGCGAATCCCGACGCGTTTTTGCTCCAAGCCCTGGCCCGCGCCAAGCGCGAACGGCTCGCGTTCGTCATTCCCGACCTCGCGCTCCTCCTGAAGGCGACGGATCCCAAACTGCGCCTGGTGCTCCAACGGTGCCTCGAAGCGAAGAACATCTCGGTCATCGGCATCGTCGACCCGATCGACCTCCACGAACTCGTCGAGAAAGACGCGCTCATGAACCAATCGTTCGAGAAAATCCTCCTCGACGCCAGCGGCGACAACGAGGTCATGCAGGTGCTCGCGATCGAATCGTTCCTGTGGGAAGACAGCGGCGTGGTCGTGTCGTACAAAGCGCTGAAAGCGGTCATTTCGCTCTGCCGGCGGTTCATGCCCCAGGCGGGGTTCCCGGCGGTGTGCATCGAAACGCTCGACGACGCCGCCCGCAACGCGCTGCGCCGCAACGCGGGGACCGTCTCGGTCGACGACGTGCGCCACGTGGTGTCGATGCGCTCCCGCGTCGACGTGCAGAAGTTCAGCGCCCAAGCCGCACCGAAACTCCTGGAACTCGAAGCGACGATGCGTTCGCGCGTCGTCGGCCAGGAAGGCGGCATCCGCGTCCTCTGCGACGCGCTCAAGCGGGCGTCCGCCGACGTGCGCACGCGCCCCCGGCCGCTGGGCACCTACCTGTTCCTCGGCCCCACCGGCGTCGGCAAAACGCGCACGGCGCAGGTGCTCGCCGAAGAGTACTTCGGTTCCGCCGACGCCCTCATCCGCCTCGACCTGAACCAGTGTTCCACGGAAGAGTCGATCAAGGACGTCATCGGCGGCGACAAGAGCGCCCTCACGCGGCGCGTGCTCGAACGGCCGTTCTCGGTCGTGCTGCTCGACGAAATCGAGAAGGCCCATCCCAAAGTGCTGAACCTGTTCCTGCAGGTGCTCGACGAAGGGCAGCTGCGCGCGTCCGACGGGACCGTGACCGATTTTCGCAACACGATCATCATCGCCACGAGCAACGCGGGCGCGCTGTTCGTCCGCGACCGCATCGCGAACGGCGGCATCGGGGACGAACGGACCTTCACGCGGGAACTCGTCGACCACGTGCTGCACGAGAAGGTCTTCACGCCCGAGTTCGTGAACCGCTTCGACGCCACGGTCGTGTTCCGCCCCCTCACGGGCGACGACGCCCTGGCGATCGCCAAACTCATGGTCGCCGAAGTGGTGCAGTCCGTGCGCGAAAGCAAAGGCGTCGAGGTCACGATCGCGGACGATGCGGTTGCGGCCCTCTTGGAGCGCGGCTACAGCGCGGAGTTCGGGGCCCGCGAACTGCGGCGCATCGTCTCGGACGTCATCGAGAACCACCTCGCGGACCGGTTCCTGCGCGAGGCGCCGAAACGCGGCGATACGATCGTTATCCATGCATCCGATCTTCTTTTGTAATTTATTTCCCTCCAGTTTATGCGGTATTCCTTCTCTACCCGTGCTTGGCTCGCACTCGCGGTCCTCGCGCTCTCGCTCCCCGTCGGCTTCGCCGGCCTTGGCCAGCTTTTGACGCCGACGCCGATCGTCATCGACGACGGCGCCTCCGCGCCCGCGTTCCAGACCACGGGAACGTGGGTATCGCTCCCGATAGGCAATGCCGAACGCTCTTCCTTGCGCTACAGCAGCAAGGGCACGGCCACGTGGACCGCTTCCGTGGCGCCGGGCACCTACGCGGTCGACGTGTCGGTTCCTCCGCTGCTTCGCGTCGTGCAGCAAACGTATTCCGTGACGGACGGAAGCTCCGTCATCGGCACGTTCATCGTTCCCCGCTACGTGCCGGGCGATAAGAAGGCGCAGTCGAATTGGATTTCCGGCGTGACCGTGTCGACCGCGAACGGCACCATCGCCGTGACGCTCTCCGTGTCCGCAGGCATCGGCGTCGCCGATGCCGTCAGGATCACCCCCGTCGCAGGAACTTCCTCGTCTTCCTCCTCGTCGTCGTCCGCGCCCGTCTGCGGCAACAACGAAGTGGAAGGCCAGGAACAGTGTGACTTCGGCGCGATGAACGGGCAGCCCTGCATGGCTCCCGCCGGCGTGTCGTGCACGTATTGTTCCGCGTCCTGCACGCGAGTCGTCGTCGACGGAGTCCGCCCCTGGTCCGGCTCTAGCTCGTCACCGGCGCCGGCATGCGGCAATGGCATCGTGGAAGGCCAAGAACAGTGCGACGACGGCGTCGCGAACGGCACGATGTGTGAATCGGTGATCGGTGGTTCCTGCAGCTATTGTTCCGCGTCGTGCACGCGCGTCATGGTAGGCGGTCGGAGTTCCTCCTCGTCTTCCGTCTCCTCGTCCGTTTCTTCTTCTTCTTCTTCTTCTTCTTCTTCTTCGTTCGTTTCCTCCTCGTCGTCTTCGATCGCGGGAACGTGCTCGGACGGCATCGACAACGACGCCGACGGTGGCGCCGATGTTGCGTCCCTGACGCAGGCGGCTCCGACGGGATCCAAACACCGCAGCACGTTCGTGTCGCGTGATGCATTCAAGGGCGTTTCGTACATCATGTACCAGGACGAATCGAACGCCGCCCAGACCATCGAGGCGCGCGACGCGAGCAATTCGCTCGTCGCTTCCAAAACGTTCGATACCACAACCGTGCGGCGCGACGTGTTCGGCTCGCCCGCGATCGACTCGTGGACCCGGATGTTCACGAAACCGTACTATTCCGATTTCACGACGGCGAACGCTGACGCCGTGTTCGGGCTCGTCGCCGACAGCACAGTGGCCACCGTCGCGGTCGGCACGGCGGGCACACCGGCGTCTCGCACGGTCAAAGAGTCGAAAGTCGTACGCTATTCCTCCGACTTGTCGAAGATTGAGGCCGTCCTTTCTACGGGTACGGATCGTTTCCCACATGGTCGCATGTTCGCCACGCCTGACGGCACATCGCTCGTGTTGTTCGCGGTCGGCACCGTCAAGCGCATGGAGGTGCCAAATGCCGCGAATGAGTATTCATCGCCGTTCATCCTCGTGATCGATGCCGCCACCTTCGCGGTGAAGGCCCGTTATGCGGTCGATACGCCCGACATGGCGATCCCGTATCCGTTGTACGTCGGGAACGACAAAGTCGTGTTCGCGCTCAACCGCATCAAACAGCCTTTCTACAGCGTCGGCATCTTCGCGAACGCCGAACGCCTGCCCGTCCAGATCGTCGAGTTCATTCCGTCGACGGGCGCCGCTCGCACCGTTGACCAGGGCTATAACATCGTCGTGGGCGTCCCGGGCGATCCTCGCGCCCTCTCCGATGGATCCTTTGCGTACCTGACGGTCGCGCAGGAAACAAAGCAGCCCAACGGACAAAAGACGCAGGTGCCGTATCTCGCCAAGATCGACGTGTCCACGCTTTTGACCGCTGGCGCCGTTCGGCTGCCCTCGGATTACGGATTTGGCACGAGGATCATCAAGCTCCTGCCCAACGGATACCTCGCGACGCTCCGCACGCGCCTCGTCGCGCAATCGAACACGCTCGACGAGGAAGTCGTGCTCTATAAGGCATCGGGTATTTCCGGCATCGTCGCGGAGCAGGCGGCGACTGTTGCCGAAGGAATCATGATGCGATCGCCCGATGCACTTTTCGTTCGCACGAACAACGCCGTGCCGCGCAGTCAGCACATGAGTTTCGATCAGACGACCGGAACGTTCTATGACTTCGACGGAGTCAACTTCTCGATGCTCGTCCGAACGTTGCGGTCCGATGCGCAGTGCGTCTCGGCCGCGACGCCCGAATGACGCCGACGTGACTATCGCAACGCCAAAACGCCGGTCCTTGGGATCGGCGTTTTCTTATCCCGCGCGTGCTCGGGGAGCGGTTGACGGAATCGCGAACCGGTGAATAATGCCCGGGTCTTTTCGCCGCCGTGGCGGAAGGAAGCGTATCAGCCTTGTTCATTTCAGGAGGATGGCATGAATGCCAAGCTCAATGCCCTCGGATTGCAGGCGCTGCGGTCCGAGGTGGTCGTCAAGCAACTGTTGCCCGACGATTTGCCGCTCGAGCAGCTGCTCGCCGTCGCGGTGCTCTCCGCGGCCAACGCGAAGATGCGGTTGGAACGACGGAAGCAGATCGAAGAGAAGGGGCGCGAAGACATTCTTCCGCACTACTTCTTCCACTTTCCGCCGGACGTCGTCGCGCAATCCGTGTTGAACCTCGTCGTGTGCGCGTACCAGAACGTCGGGTGGACTCACACGCGGATCGTCGGCACCACGCTCGTGATCGCGCGCGAACCCTACGCGGTTCCCGTGGGCCGGGGCGGGGAAGTCCAATTGGATTTCCTTTCCGGGTCCCCCGCAGAAGCCGTCGACGATTACCTCGTCGGGCACCATGGCGGAGGGTACTCCGCCCAGCAGTCGGTCGCCGCGGCGCCGGGAAGCTGATGGGAGCACGCCTCCTGGAAACCATCGCCGCCCAGTCCTCGCGAGGGGATTGGGCGGCAACCATGCTTGACGGCTACTTGACAAAAACATCATTTAACATATGATAAGGGCACCCTCCAGCGAGATGATCGCTGAGTCAGGGATGACGATTTTTCCACCCATAGGAGCATTGCCATGATTCGGCACATGCGCGACGAGACGCAGCGGACCCAGAACCAGTTGATGCACGGAGCCGCCTCGGCGCCCCCGCCCCCGGCTCCCAAGCCGGACAAAGGCGGAGGAGCCAAAGGCAAATCCCGCATCACCCCCGGTCCCTTCGGGAACCGCAGCGCCTTCTCGCCTCGGACGTCCAACGCCCCCTACTAGGGAGCACGCGGATGCCCACGATCGTCACCGCCGCCCGGACCCCACGCATTCAGATGCATGGGGACTGGGCGGTTTTTTAACCCGTGGGAAAACCAAGGTTTCCCCACGAACCCCATCCTTCGAGGAGCGCTCAGTTTCGGCAAAGCCTTACTTCGCGCGATCCGCTCGGCAAGCTCGCGGTAGTTTGTCGCTACGGCAAAGCCTCCGCGTTTATAATTATGGCTTGCAAATAAATTGTTAAATTTAAATGAATCCATACTATTTATATCGTCATCATAAAGAACCCCCGCCATTTCTGACGGGGGTAAGCGATGATGAGCATTGGGAGAGGAATTTATTTCTTCTTCCCTTTGCTTGTGCGCGGATTGCTCCGTGCGTGGCCATGAACAGTTTCCCACTTACCGTTTCGTTTTCTGCGGTACTTGGGAATCCTGTTATATTTTTGACCCTTTTTTGTTTCGGCCATAAAAATATAAATTTACGATGGGGCGGCCAAAACCGCTGGGGATAAAACACCGCCAGAGGGAATGCACATACATGCCCTCTCTCCGAATGTGTTATCTGTGTTTTAAATGAGCGATACAAAAACCCCCGCTTGCGCGGGGGTGAGTGATCAGAAGTCCATGCCGCCGCCCATGCCTCCCGGAGGCATCGAGGGTTCGTCTTTCTTCGGGATGTCCGTGACGGCCACTTCGAGCGTCAGGAACATCGCCGCGACGGAGACCGCATTCTCAAGCGCGGAGCGCGTGACCTTCTTGGGGTCGATGACCATGTCCTTCGTGAGGTCGCCGTAGGTGTCGGTCAGGGCGTTGTAGCCGAAGCCGTCCTTGCCCTCCTTCACCTTCGAGACCACCACGTCGCCCGCGATGCCAGCGTTCTCGGCGATGTTCTTCGCGGGGGCCGTGAGCGAGTTCATGACGATCTGGATGCCGATCTGCTCGTCTTTGTTCTTCGTGGCCTTCAGGAGCTTCTCGAGCGATTCGAGCGAGCGGATGTAGGCCGTGCCGCCGCCGGGGACGATGCCTTCCTCCGCGGCCGCGCGGGTGGCGGAAAGGGCGTCTTCCACGCGGTGCTGCTTTTCCTTCTGCTCGACTTCCGTCGCGGCACCGACCTTGATGACGGCTACGCCGCCGGTCAGCTTCGCGAGGCGTTCCTGGAGCTTCTCGCGGTCGAAGTCGCTCTTGATGTTCTCGATCTGCGCCTTGATCTCGTTCACGCGGGCGGCGATCTCCTTTTTGTCGCCGTTGCCGTCCACGACGAGCGTCGCGTCCTTCGTCGAGACGATCTTGCGCGCCTGGCCGAGGTCGGCGAGGGTCGTCGATTCGAGCTTCAAGCCCACTTCCTCGCTGATCACACGCCCGCCGGTGAGGGCGGCGATGTCCTTCAGGATCTCCTTGCGGCGGTCGCCGAAGGCCGGGGCCTTCACCGCGAGCGCGCTGAACGTGCCGCGGATCTTGTTGAGGATGAGCGTCGCGAGCGCTTCGCCTTCGATCGACTCGCAGATGATGACGATTTCCTTGCGGCCTTTCTGCGCGACCTGCTCGAGGACCGGGAGGATTTCCTGGATGCTCGAGATCTTCTTGTCGGTGATGAGGATGAACGGCTTGTCGTACACAGCCTCCATGCGGGCGGCGTCCGTGACGAAGTCGGGCGAGATGTAGCCCTGGTCGAATTGCATGCCTTCGACGAACTCCTTCTCGATGCCGAGCGTCTGGCCGGCTTCGACCGTCACGACGCCGTCCTTGCCGACTTCGTCGATGACCTCGGCGATCATGTCGCCGATTTCGCTGTCCTGGGCCGAAATCGTGGCCACCGCGGCGAACTCGGATTTCTTCGTGACGTCCTTCTTCAGCTTTTCGAGGAACGCCGAGACGTCGGCGGTCGCCATCTCCATGCCCTTCTTGATGAGGATCGGGTTGCTGCCGGACTTCAGGTGCTTGAGGCCTTCTTCCATCATCGCGTGCGCCAACACCGTCGCAGTCGTCGTTCCGTCGCCCGCGGCGTCGTTCGTCTTCGTGGCGGCTTCCTTCACGAGCTGTGCGCCCATGTTCTCGAACGGATCCTCGAGTTCGATTTCCTTCGCGACGGTGACGCCGTCCTTCGTGACGGTCGGGCCGCCGTACTTTTTATCCAGCACGACGTTGCGGCCCTTGGGGCCCATCGTGGCGCGGACCGCCGCGGCGAGGATCGAGACGCCCGAGAGGATCTTCTGGCGAGCTTTGTCGCCGGTGAGGAGTTGCTTGGCCATAAGGAAAAGAGGGGAGTGGTGAGTGGAAAGGGGATTACTTCACGAGGCCGAGGACCGAATCGAGGTGGAGGATTTTCACTTCGACGTCCTTGCCGTCCTTGTCCTTGAGCTTCACTTCGTCGCCGGCGTACTTGCCGAAGAGCACCTTGTCGCCGACCTTGAGGAATTTCGACGGGTCGACTTTGTCTTCGCCGATGCCGCCCTTGCCGAGTGCGAGGACGACTCCTTGCTGGGGCTTCTCGCCCTTGGCCGTGTCGGGGATCACGATGCCGGAGGCGGTGACCTGTTCGGCTTCGAGCGGCATGACGACCACGCGGTCGCCGAGGGGTTCGATCGAGACGGACAATTTCGGTACGGAAGACATAGAAAGGAAAGGGAAATGGTTGAGGGAAAGCGGTGTTACCCCCATGTTATCACTCAAACGGCCCGAGTGCTAGACCGACACGTTGATTGAATTCACAAATGATGTCCCGTATAACGGAAAGCCATGGTCCGACCCATCGTCAGCATCGGCCTCGCGCTCGCCATCGCCCTCACTCCGTCCGTGGCCTTCGCGCAAAACTCGTCGCGCCACGCCACGTTCCTCGAGATGTTCCCGCGCGAGCAGATGACCTGCGGCAACAAAGGGTGGACGTTCCCGGGGTTGCTCAACGGCCACGTGCCGCTGTACGCGTGCGTCTTGAAGTTCAAGAACAACGCGGGCGTCAGTCCGTTCGGGCCGCTGTGAACGTCACGCCGCCTCCCGCACGAGCAACGCCGCCAGCATGTCGTGGTACTGCTCGAATTCCGGCACGCCGCCGTGTTCGATGAGTCCCGGGGGCGCGTTCAACTCGATGACGTACCACCGTCCGTTTTTGCCGCGGCACATGTCGATCGAATAGATGCGCGAGGGGAACCGCGCGAACTTCGCGTCGACCGCCCGCGCGAGGGCGAGCTCCTCGGGCGGGATCTTGTCCTTCGGGATCGGGAAGTACGACCCGCCGAGCGACACGTTACTCACGAGCGAGCCTTTTTTCGGGATCTTGTATTCGCAGTAGGAAAATTCCCCGCCCACCACGACGAGCCGCGAGTCGTGCGTGCCTTTCATGATGCCGGGAATGCCGTCGGACGTGTCGATGAATTCCTGGAGGAGCAGGGGATAGGCGTGGTTGTGCGAGAGCACCGTCGCGCGCGGCCCGATGATCACGTCGCGCCCGAGCGCGCCGTGCGGCGGCTTCGCCACCACGAAGTCCGACGGGATTTCGCCGATGCGCCGTTCGAGCTCTTGTTTCGAGGACACGAGGATCGCGCGGGGCATGACGTCGGCGAGGATGTCTTGCGTGAGTTCCTTCTTGAAGCAGATCTCGTCGAACGCGGGATCGTTGATCACGCCGTCGAAATCGTCGAAGTGGAGGTCTTCGCCCTTGTTCAGCAGGACGTCCGGTTCGAGGATGTCGTTTTTCCCGGCGAAATCCGCGCCGTCCAATTCCCAGTACTTCGAGAACCGGCCTTTGCCGAGGTACGTCGTGGGGCCGCGCGCGATGCAGAAACGCGCCCCCAGCGCCGCGACCTTCGCCGCGAGCTCGCGGTAGGAACGCGCGTACTCGCCGCCGTTCTCGACGAACGGCGCCCCGTCGGGTTCGGGATCGGTGAAGTAGACGGCGACGGTCTTCATCCGTTGGCTGCGGAAACGAGCGCTTCAACGAGCAAGTCCTGGTAACGGGGGTACGTGACGCCGTAGTCGCGCACCGAAAGCCCCGGCTTGCTGTTGAGTTCGATGATGTACCACCGTCCGGAGACGTCGCGCCCGAGGTCGACGCAGAACACGCGGTGCTTCGACATCGGCTTGAACCGCTCGTCGACCGCCCGAACGATTTTCATCGCGTCGGCCGGCCGCTGCTCGGGCAGCACTTCGATTTCCTTGCCGCCCTTCGACACGTTCGAGATCAACGAGCCTTCCTTCGCCTTGCGCGCGTACGTGAGCGCGATTTCGCCGTCGACGAGGATCGTCCGCAGGTCGCCGACGCCGTCGATGATGCCGGGAATCCCGCCGGACGTGTCGACGTACTGCTGCACGATGAGCGGGTATGCGTGTTCGGCGCGCAGCACCTCCTCGGGCGGACCGATGACGACGCCCTTCGCTTCGGCGCCGTCGACCGGTTTGGCGACCGCCATGGGCGAGGGCCAGTTTTCCAACGCCGCCTCCAGCCCCGCGCGGTCCTTCACTTCGAGCGTCTTCGGCGACAGGTCGGGGAACATCGCGACCGTCGCCCTCTTGTCGACGCAGATGCGGTTCATCTCGGCGTCATTGAGGAGTTTCGAGCCGGCGTCGCCGACGAAGTAACCCTTGTCGTAAATGAGATCGAGGTCGATCTCTTCCTCGTGGCGGACGAATTGCCCGTCCTCGAATTCCCAGTAGCCCTTGAAACGGTTGCCGCCGAGGAAGGTCCGCTGTTCGCGGACGATGCAAAACCTCGCGCCTTTTTCCTCGACCAACCGCGCCACTTGGTCGTACGCGATGCGGAATTCCTCGATGTTGAACGGGTAATCCGTCAGCTTCGGGGCGTCGAAAAAAACGCCTATTCGTTTCCGGGTCTGTTCGTGCGCTGGCACCGGAGCATTCTAGGAGCCGGCGGGCCCGAAACAATTGACACGTTCCAGCGCTTCGAAACCGCTCCCCGCTGCGGTTTCCACGTTGTCCTTGCGCACGGGTTCCTTTTGGAGTTTGGCAGCGCCGGGCATCGCTACACTGCCCGCGATGACCCTGCAGTTCGGATCGATCCTCGCGTCGTCGTTCCTCGCCTTCGCCTCGCCGGCGTTGGCCGCCGACGGCGGTTCGTGCGTGACGATCAACGTCCAGCAACCTCCCGCGAACGTCGACATGCAACGCGTCCGCGACGCGTGGTTCGGGTGGTACAACGACTATCGCGCGCAGTCCGGGCTTCTTCCTTATTTGTCCGATCCCACGCTCGAGCGCACCGCGGGTAACTGGTCGTACTACGCGGTGAAGCGGGGCACGATCGACCACAAGCGCGCGTGGCAGGCGCCGTACTACGATTATCCCGCGGTCGAACGGTGGTTCGGCAATTTCGGCGTCACGTTCGAGAACGTCCGTGGCAAAACGTTCACGGAGAACATCGGGTGGGGTCCCTACCGCTGCGACGAGGACGATTGCACCGACGAACTCATCGCGGCGATCCGCACGACGTTCGAGTTCTTCCTGAGCGAAAAAGGAAAGTCCTACAGCCCCCACTACAACGCCATCGTCAGCCCGGCCTTCACGCGCATGGGCATGGGCATCGGCATCGATCCGGCCACGAAGAAGTACTACCTCACGGCGCACTTCGCGACGGCGTTGGCCTCCGAGCCCGAGATCTGCCGCTAAGCGGGTGGACGGCGCCGCGGGGTCCGCTACAATTCGCGGGCGTTCGTTGCCCAGATGGCGAAATTGGTAGACGCGCACGCTTCAGGAGCGTGTGGGAGCAATCCCTTGGAGGTTCGAGTCCTCTTCTGGGCACCATTCACGAGTATTCCGCATGACAAACACTTCCTCCTACGTCTCCGCATCGGCCCCGGTCGGCATCACGGTCGAGTATTTCCGCGGGCTCATCGCGCAATTCGGCTCGGAAGACGACATCCCGCTCAGCGAAATCGACATCGTCGAATACCGACGGGCGACGGCCTGAGCGTCAGGCCTTCGGCGGATCCTGCCAGAGCCCGATGACGTTGCCGAAGGGGTCTTTCATGTAGCAGTAGAACCCCATGCCCATCATGTCCGTTTTCGGCATGACGACGGTGGCGCCCTTGGCTTCCATCTGCGCGACGCGCTCGTCGATCGATTCGACCTGCACGGCGAAGACCGGCGCCTGGACTTTGTCGTTCTTGAGGATGATGCCGCCGTTGATGGCGCCCGGCTTCAGCGGCACGCGCGTCGTTTCGTCGATGGGCGTCGTGTGGACGCCGACCATGGTCGAACCATCGGGCATCGGCCAGTCCTGGAGCTTCCAACCGAAGATCGGCGCGTAGAAGTCGCGGGCCTGCTGCAGGTCGGTGACGGGGAGTTCGAAGTGGACGATGGGATCCATGTGCGAGGGGGGACAGGCGAAGCCTACGCAGCGCGAAAGAAAGGTCCAAATCCAGCCGTCGCACGTCGTGTTGACCGGATTTCAATCGATAGTACGATACTAAACCATGGAATTCCGGGAAGTCATCGACGGCATGAAAGACCGCGTCTACGAGTCGCTTCCCCGCCGGCACGAGGCGTGGGAGAACGATGTCTGGGAAGGCATCGCCCGCCCGAGCTCCGCGCAGGCCTACCGGACGGCGCTCGTGAAACACGTGAACGGCGACCTCGCGAGCGACGCGGGGATCAGCGCGTTCGAAACCGTCCGTACCGATCTCTTCGGGCGGAGGGTGCTCGACGCGGTGGACGCGAGCCTCGCGCGGTTCGTCCCGGCCCCCGAAGGCGCCGATCCGTTCGACGTGGTCGAAGTCCTCGAACTCATGCGCGAGCACGCCGGCTACAAGTTTTACAAATGGGCGTCTCTCACGCAGCTCGGCGAACTCGTCGCGCTGTGCGAACGCATCCCGCGGGAGCACGCCGAATCGTACGCCGCGACCGTGAACGGAACGGTCGGCCTCCTGGCGCATTCCGCGGCCGTGCTCGAATGCGACGTCGACTCGAAACCGAATTTTTCGACCATGCGGCACCGCGTCAGGCTGTATTCGCAACTCAAAACGTTCGGGGAGCGGATATTCGCCGCTTTCGACGATCGTTGATCAGCGGCGCGAAGGCCCGGTGGCGAGCCCGAATCCCGCGGCCGGGATGCAGCCCGATGCAAGGATCCGGATGCCCGCTTCGACGTCGCGGACGCGCATGCGGGCATCGAAGAGCATGCCGAGCGGCGCGTCGTCCGGTTGCGGCCACGCGGGGTGGAGCACGAACTCCACGACGTCCGACGTGTGCCTCGCGAGCTCCGCCCCGAACTCCTCCGGCGTGAGCGGTTCGCGCTTCGTGTCGCCGATGTTCCAACTGTATGCGTTGTGGCGGATCACCGGCGCTTCCCATTGCATGGGCGGGGGATTCCCGCCGAAAAGTTCGGCCATCAATTCGTCCCACCACGGCATGACCGTGCCCGAGGCATCGAGATGGAAATCGCCGTGCGTGCTCACGTGCGCAGGATCCTTCCCGAGCGCCCCACGGAACGTCGCGAGTTGGCGGCGCGCGTCGTCGCACGCTTTCCGCCGGATGTCCGGTTGTTCGCCGAGCGTCGTCCCTTTCGCTTTCAGGTCGCGCGTCATCGCCACGCGGTCGGCGTCGGAGATGCCCGAGAGCTCGAGGTGGATCCCGACAGACACGAGCGGGTGCGCGGACATGGCCTTCGCGCGCTCAACGGCGCCGTCGCCGTCGATAAGGTATTCCGCGAAGACATGCACGCCCGTCCGTTCGACCAGGAGAGCGATGCCGCGATCCACCGAAGCGAATCCGGCGTCGTCGCAGACGATGAGGAGTTTCTTGGCAGCCATGCGAACGTTGACGAGTGTACTCCCGTAACTTTTCACCGCTTCGGACGTTATAGAAGTGTTTTCTCCTCCTTTTCCTCCGCATGAATACGAAACTCCTCGCCACGGCCGCCCTTTGCTTCTCCTTCGCGGCATGCGCTCCCGTCGGCACCGACGGCGCGAATGGGTCTTCATCCTCGCGCGCGGCGGAACGCTACGTGTCGGGCGATTGCCAGGTCGGAGGTTGCAGCGCGGAAGTCTGCGGCGAAGCGGGCGACGAACCGATCGCGAGCAATTGCATCTACAACCCGACGTTCGCGTGCTATCGGGCCGCGCGATGCGAAAAACAGGCGAACGGCCTCTGCGGATGGACGATGACCTCCGACCTCAGCGCGTGCCTGATGGATCCGCCGACACAGGAACGAACTTGATCGACAGCGAGTTCACGCAGTGGCGCGTGTTTTTGTCGGTCAGGCGTTCGCCCATGAAGACGTGGCCGAGGTGGCCGCCGCAGTTCGAGCAGGTGATCTCGGTGCGGAAGCCGTCGGGATCGGGATGCAATTCCACCGAATCGCCGATGAACTCGTCGAACGCCGGCCACCCGCACCCGGCGTCGAATTTCGAGGCGGAGGAAAAGAGCTTTTGGTCGCAGCGGCGGCACGCGTACGTCCCTTCTTTGTAGAAGTTGTCGTACTCGCCAGTGAACGGCGCTTCGGTTCCTTTGTGGACGATCACGCGTTCTTCGTCCGGCGTCAGTGGGTTCAGCGTCATGCGTGCCATCGTACCATGCGTCAGAGCCGCTTCGTTCGATCGTCTACCTTCCCGTATGCAGTACCTCGCATCCGTGTTCACCCTGGCGCTCGTCGCGTGCGTCGCTTCCCCCGAAGCGTCGCAACCCTTGGATCACGCGACCAACCGTCCGACGCCGCTCCACTTCGGCCTGCACGTGACGCCGGATTCCGCGGAAAACCCCATCGATCCGCCCGAGCGGTTCACCGGCTACCACGTCGCGACCGATTACGAAGTGTCCGCCCAGGAGCTGGACGCCCCGGTCCCCGTGTACGCCATCTGCGCGGGAAGGATCGTCTACAGCGGCTATGCCGAAGGCTACGGAGGCCTCCTGATCCACCGTTGCACCCTGGACGGCCAACCGGTGTCCGTCATCTACGGACACCTGTCGCGCAACGGACTCCTCGAAGAGGGCACCACGCTGAAGTCCGGCCAGCAGATAGGGTTCTTGGCCGACGCCCACAGCACGGACAGCGACGGCAACCGCAAGCACCTGCACCTCGGCATCCACAGGGGGAAGGCGCTGGATATGCGCGGGTACGTCCAGACCGAAGCGGAAATAGCCGACTTCATCGATCCGGCGACCGTCCTGCCGCAATTGGACGTGGAAGGCGTTCTTCCGAACATGAAGGCGTACTGGGACACCTCGACCGGCGCGATCGCGCTGCCGTAAGTAGAGTCGCCTTGTCGTCGACGAGCGTTTGACACTACACTGGCTGCGATGTCCAGAATGCCCAGCGCCCAACGGATCGCCGAGTCGTTGCTGCTCCTCTTCGTGGCCGCGAGCATCCTGTGGCGCGGGGGCAAGAGCGTCGACGCGACGTGGGCCCTCGGGATCGTGATGCTGGCGGTGGTGTTCGCCGCGTGGTGGTATCCGGCGTTGCGGCTGGTCGGTTTCCCGAAGCAGGACGCGAGGACGCAACCGATGACGGTGCCGCTCGGCATCTGGGGCACGCTGCTCTTTTTCCTCGTGTGGAGCGGACTCAGTTACCTGTCGTCGTCGACGCGCACCTACGGCCTCGACGAAATCCTCCGCGACGGCGCGTGCATC
>CAZIQM010000004.1:0-40386 GCA_964541635.1 uncultured Candidatus Peribacteria bacterium
GAAGCTGAACGCCGCGCCGTCGGCCAGGTTGCCCGCGGGCTTGCCGTTGTACGTCGCCCCGTGGGCCTGGCACGCGTCTTCGAAGACCAAGAGCCCGTGGGCCGCTGCGACCGCGTTGATCGCGTCCATGTCGGCCGGCTGGCCGTAGAGGTGCACCGGCAGGATGGCTTTGGTATTCGGCGTGATCGCCGCCTCGAGCTGCGACGCGTCCATGAGGGCGTCGTCCTCGCGGCAGTCGACGAGCACCGGCGTGGCGCCGATCTCGGAGATGGCCTGGGCCGAGGCGAAGAACGAGTTCGCGACCGTGATCACCTCGTCGCCCGGGCCGATGCCGTTGGCCTGCATGAGGAGCGCCAGGGCCGCGGTGCCGGAGTTGAGGCCGACGCAGTGGTCCGATCCCGTGAATGCGGCGAAGCCCTTTTCGAACTCTTCCACGGCGGGTCCGCCGACGTAGTGCGAGGTGTCGAGGACGCGCTTCATCGCCGCGTCGACCTCGGGCTTGATCGATTGGTACTGGGCCTGCAGGTCGAGGAAGGGCACCTTCATGCGTCGAGGGTCTTGAGCACCTTCGCCGGCACGCCGCCGACCACCGTATGGTCGGGGACGTCGTCCTTCACCACGCTTCCCGCGCCGACGACGCAGTGGCTGCCGATCCGCACGCCCGGGAGGATGCTCGCGTTCGCGCCGATCCACACGTCGTCGCCGATCGTCACGGCGCCCGACACGATCGGGAAGTCCTTCTGGAGCAGCGGGGAGGTGTTCGGGCCGGAATCAGTGAAGATCTTCGCGCCGTGCGCGATCGTCACGCGGTTTCCGATGGTCAGTCCGGCGATGCCGTTGAGGTAGCAGTGCGTGCCGACGAAGAAATCGTCGCCGATCGTGAGCGGCTTGTCCTTGTGGCCGAAGAGGATCGAATGGTCGCGGATCTTGCCGTTCTTGCCGGTCGTGATGTTGTTGAGCGACACGCCTTCGGTCACGTTCACGTTCTCGCCGATATTGATGTTTTCGCGGATCATGCGTGGTGTTTCGGGGAGTTCGGGACGCCGCACCATTCGCGTTCGGTGGCGAGGACAGCGCCCGCGACGTAGTCGAGGTGGCCGCGCTCCATGCGCTGGTGGACGGGGAGCATGATAGCACCCGTTTTCCAGTAATTGCCGCACTCGATGCCGAAGCGTCGCACGAATTCGCTGGCGACCTGCATTTGCTCCTCCGTCCCGGTCTTCAAGACGTATGCGCCGGGATCGGTGCCGTCGGTCCATGGGAAGAGCGTGCGGTCTTGTCCGAAGATCGACTCGTACCACGCGTAGTTGCTTGCGCGCTTCCGAACGCTCGCGGCTTGCGACTCGTCGTCGATCCACGGGCTGAGCATCCGGAGGCAGTAACTTTCCTTCCCCTGGTCGCTGCAGCCGAACCGGTTCCAGAGTTCTTTGTGGTCGTATGATTTTCCCACGACAATGCCGCCGTGCTGGACGGGGAATTCCTTCGTGAGGCTGTACACGACGTAGTCGCCGGTCACGCCGCAACCGGCGGTGCCCCAGGCGTAGGCGCAGTCCTCGATGAGGGGGATGCCGCGTTTCGTGGCTTCCGCGGCCATTTCCGCGAGCTTGGGGTGTTTGAAGCCGAACTCATGGATGAGGAAGATCGCCTTGGTTTTCGGCGACAGTTCGCGACTCCATTTCGCCGACTGTTCGATCGCCGACGTGACGCACGACGAGACGTAGTGGCCCTCGGTCGTGGTCGTGATGAAGACTTCGTCGTCCTTCGCCCACCCGTTCGTCTCCGCCAGGTCCTTCGTCAGCGCGTAGATGCCGTACATCGCGCGCGGGAAAAAGGTCCACGGTTTGCCGCCGGCCTTCTTGTCGAGCTGCGCGCGCGAGAATGCCTCGCCGTCCTTCCTCGGTTCGACGCCGATGCACGCCGTGTCGAACGGCGTGAGCATGATCGTGGGGTGCAGCTCCGGCGGGCGCATGATCATCGGGTAGGGTTGCATCCTCCAACTTGAGAAATACTTTTGCAGGCTCGGGCGGTACGACGCGCCGACGTCGAGCACGCGAAACTTCTTCGTGCCGGCGTAGGTTTCGATGACGTGCCACAAAAGCAGGCTCGGAAGCTCGGCCTCCTTCGCTTCGGGCGTGCTCGCGTGGCAGAGGAGGAAGAGCTTGTCGCGCACTACGGCGAGGAGGATCGCCGCCACGACTTTTCCGCCGAGTTCGGCAAGGTACATCACGTGGCTGTCGCCGAAGGGGAGCGGCGGGATGTCGTCGGGGTTCAGGCAAAAACCGCTCCACAAAGCCACGTTCTCTTCGGTGCCATTCGCCTCGCGGATGGTCGCGCCGGCTTTCTGCGCCTTGCGGATGGCGGTGCGGACGCGTCCGTCGATCGCTTCCCACGCCGCGTTCTTGTCGTCGAGCAGGACGAAACTGCCCTCGATGGCGAAGTCCTTCGAGACGTAGGGCTCGTAGTTCGGCATCAGGAGAGGGGGACGCACGCGCCGCCGTTGTCGAGCGAGGCGTGGGCCGCCTCGAGGATGGTGAGCATCTGCATGCCCTGCGCGCCGGGAGACCTCGGCGTTTCCTTCCCCTGCACGCACGCGAGGACGTGCGCGGCTTCACGCGAGAGGGTTTCCTTGCGGTCGAGCGCGGGAATGAGGATGTCGCCGACGTGGTAGGTCGGGAGCATCGGGTCGGGCTTCGTGGCGTCGTGCACCACGCCGCTGTCGTAGAGCCGCAGCTTCTCGCTGGGTTCGATATCGTCGTAGGTCAGCATCGCTTTCGTGCCCGCGAGCGTCGTGCGGCGGACCTTCACGGGCGAGAGCCAGCTCACGTGGATGTGCGCGTTGAAGCCGTCGGCGAAGAGCAGGTGCAGGTGCGCGTTTTCGGTCTGCTTGCCGAAATGCGAGCTGCCGATCGCTGAAACCGAACGGATCGTCGACAAATCCTTCAGGCCGGCGAGGATGCTCAAATCGTGGATCGCGAGGTCCCAGAGGACGGTCGTGTCGCGCTGGATGAGCCCGAGGTTGATGCGGACCGAATCGAAGTAGAGGAGGTCGCCGAGCTTCTTGCCGTCCGCGAGTTCGATCATCTTCTCCACCGCCGGCGCGAAGAGGAACGTGTGGTCGACGAAGAGAAGTTTGCCCTGTTTCTTCGCGAGCGCGACCAAGCCCGCTGCCTCCGCGCTCGTGGGCGCGATCGGCTTTTCGACGAACACGTGCTTGCCGGCTTCGAGCGCCTTCGTGGCGAGCGCGACGTGCGTCGACGTCGGCGTGGCAATCAGTACGAGATCGATCGACGGGTCGTTCACCACGTCGTCGAAATTCGCGGTCGGCTTCACGGCGGGGTAGTGAGATCGGAGCCAGTTCAGGCGCTCCTCCGACTTGTCGCACCCCCACGCGAGCTCACAGGCGGGTTCGGCCGAGAACGTGCGGACGAGGTTGGGGCCCCAGTAGCCGAGGCCGACGATGGCGGTTTTCACGCGGTTCATAAGGGTATCCTAGCCTAGGACCGTGTAGACTGCCCGCGTTCATGAAGATCGTCTATGCCACCAACGTGCGTTTGCCCAGCGAACGGGCCCATGGGCGTCAAATCGCCCACGTATGCCGCGCCTTGTGGCAGTTGAAGCACGAGCTGGAAGTTGTCGCGCCGTACCGCGAGAACGTCGTGGAGCAGGACTTTTGGACGTATGAGCACCTCTCGCGGGACATCAAGCTGACCTATGTCGGGACGGTCGATTACATCAAGAAACGGTGGCCGGGGGCGATCAAGCTGTGGGCGATGAACCGGATGCTTCGGAAGGCGCTGCCCGCGCTCATCGCCGATCGCGAACCGGACGTCGTGTACACGCGCTCGCCGGCGCTTCTGCCTGCGCTCCTCAAAACGAACGTTCCCGTCGTCCTCGAACTCCACCAGCTCCCGCGGTTCGCGCGTCGGCTGTTCGTGGAGGAGTGCAACGCATGCGCGCGCGTCGCGTGTCTCACGTCGCCCATGCGCGATGAACTCCTGCGATGGGGCGTGCGGAAAGACGTGCTCATGGTCGAAGGCGACGCGGTCGATTTGGACCGGTTCGAGAACCTGCCGAGCCAGGCGAAGGCGCGGTCGAAGTGGAACGTGAAAACGGACCGCATGGTCGTCGGCTACGTGGGCCGTCTCACGACGCTCGGCCAGGAGAAAGGCGTGAAAACGGTCCTGGAGGCCGTCGCGAAAGACAAGACGTTCTTCGCGTTCGTCGTCGGGGGTCCCGAAAACGACAAGAAGAAATACGAAACGATGGCGAAGAAGCTGGGCCTGACCGAGGACGACGTGCTCTTCACCGGCGAGATCCCGGCGGCGGACGTGCCCGCCTCGCTCTGCGCGTGCGACGTGCTCGCGATGCCGTTCCCGGACTTGCCGCACTACCGCACGCACATGTCGCCGCTCAAGATGTTCGAGTACATGGCTGCCGACCGCCCGCTCCTCACGAGCGATTTGCCGACTGTCCGCGATGTCCTCAGCGAGAAGACGGCCATCTTATGCGAACCGGGATCGACCGAGAGTTTCGTGAAGGCGCTCGCGTGGATCCATGGACATCCCGAAGACGCGAAAGCGCGCGCGGCCGCCGCGGCGGCCCTCGTCCGGCACCACACCTGGCCGGAACGCATGGCCCGGATCCTCGATGGTGTATCCTCGCGTTCCCGATGAAATTGCTCAGCGTCGCGTCGGCCCGTCCCAACTTCGTGAAGCTCGCGTCGATCGACCACGCCGTGCGCGGCCTCGGCGACCCCTCGGTCGAACACACGATCGTCCACACGGGCCAGCACTACGATCCGCTGTTTTCCGACGTGTTCTTCGAGGAGCTGCAAATCAGCGTTCCGGCGGTGAACCTCGGCGTGCACGGCGGCGATCGCGGGCAGACGATCGCCAAGACGGAAGAGGCGATCCTCCCGGTGCTGGAGGAGCGGAAGCCCGACGTGGTCCTGGTGTACGGCGACGTGAACGGGGCCGTGGGCGCCGCCCGTGCCGCGAAGCGTCTCGGCATCAGGCTCGCACACGTCGAAGCCGGCCTCCGGTCGTTCGACACGACGATGCCCGAGGAGCTGAACCGCATCGAGGTCGACGGGCTCGCGGAGGTGCTTTTCTGCACGGAGGAATCCGGCGTGCGGCACTTGGCGCAGGAGGGCGCGGCGGGGGAGGTACATCTCGTGGGCAACACGATGATCGACACGCTGGTGCGCATGATGCCGCGCATCACGGAATTGCCGCTGCCGACGCACGCGAAACCGCCTTTCGGCGTGGTGACGCTCCATCGCCCGAGCAACGTCGACGATCCGGCCATGCTCGCGAAGAACCTCGCCTTCCTCGGCGAGGTCGCCGAACGCTGCACGTTGCTCCTGCCGGTGCACCACCGCCTCCAAGCCATGCTCGACAAGCACGGATTGGCGAAAAAAGTCCCCGAAGGGCTCGTCCTGCTGCCCGCCCAGCCCTACATGTCGTTCCTCCGCCTCGTGATGGGGTGCGCGTTCATCCTCACGGATAGCGGCGGCATCCAGGAAGAGGCGGTCCTGCTCCGCAAGCGCTGCTTCACCCTCCGGCGCAACACCGAGCGTCCCGTGACGATCGAGGTCGGAAGCAACATCCTGGTCGACCCTTCGCGCGAGCGCGACCGCGAGGCGGTGTTGGAGTTCGCGGAAAACCCGGTCGACCTCCAGGTCGACGTCCCGCAATTCTGGGACGGCAAAGCGGGGGAGCGGATCGTCGAAATATTACGGACGTAGTTACGTTGTCATGGTTCGGCTCCGCTCACCATGACACCGACGGCTTTTGGCGTTGCGTATGCGAACTCCGTCGGTGTCGCCCTGAGCGGAGTCGAAGGGTGACACGCTTAAGAGAACGCGCGCAGGATTTTCAGCACGCCCTGTTTCACGCTCTTGCGGTGCGTGGTGCCGGTTTTCTCCGCTTCGTCGCGGTGCGCCAGGTACCAGTCGTACGTGTCGCAGAGCGTCTTCTCGTTGCTGTCCTTCGGCTGCCAGCCGAGCATCGTCTTGGCTTTCGTGCAGTCGAAGAAGAACGGTTTGTGCGGTGTTTTGTAGTGCCAGTCCACGAGCGGGGAGATCTTCAGCCAGTCCACGACCGTGAGGATCCCACGCACGAGGGGGCCCGGGGTCGGCTGCACGCGGGCGCCGGTCTTGGCGTGGGCGATGAGCTTCTCGAGGTCGCCCCGCACCGTGCCGAACACGTCCGCGCCGATGTTGAAGTCTTCGTTCTTGCAGGGCATCGTCGCGATCCGCACGCAGGCGTCGGCCAAATCCGGCGCGCTCACGAGCTGGAAGAGGTTGTCGCCCTTGTCGATGATGTAGACGCGTTTCCCGCGACGGACCCAGTCGAACAGGATGCCGAAGATGCCGAGACGCCCCGTGCCCACGATGGTGCGCGGGCGGACGATCGAGACGTCGAGGTCGTTTTTGGCGCGGAATTCCTTCACCGCTTTCTCGCCGTCTTCCTTCGCGAAGCCGTACTGTCCGAGGGGAGTGAGCGGCGTTTCTTCCGTGATCGGCACGCTCTTCGGGATGCCGTACACGGAACTCGTCGAAACGTTCAGGACCTTCTTCACGCCGTTTTCGAGCGCCGCCTGCAGCACGTTCTTCGTGCCCTGGACGTTCACGTCCCAAAACACTTTGCCGGAGCGGGAGATCGGGAGCACCGCGGCGTTGTGGTGCACGACGTCCACGCCTTTGAGGGCCGCGCGGAGCGCTTCCAGGTCGCGGATATCGCCCTTCACGTACGCCACGCCCCTCGCCTGCACGGACGGGTCCAACTCGGCGAGATCAAACACGCTTACCGTGTCGCCGCGCTTGAGCAGCGCTTCGATGAGGTGTTGTCCGAAGAATCCCGAGCCGCCGGTGATGAGGTGGTGGAGTGCCATGTCAGATTTCGAGTCCTTGTTTCTCGCGGGCCCACTGGATGGAGCGGCGCATGCCTTCCTCCAGCTCGACCTCGGGCTTGTAGCCGAGTTCGCGCTGGGCCTTCGAGATGTCGCACGCGATGTCGCGGTCCATTTCGCCGGCGACGTGGAACTCGGTGATGTAGAGCCCGAGCGCTTGCTGGATATGGTCGACGATGCGGCAGATGAACGAGGCCAGGCCCGGGATTTTCCGGGGCTTCAGTTCGACGCCGAAGAGCCTCGCGATCGTGCGGTAGATCTCGATCGTTTCGTAGGGTTTCCCGTCCGCGATCCAGTAAATTTGGCCGTTCGCCTGGGGGGTCTTTTCGGCGAGGAGGATGCCTTGGATGGTGTTGTCGAGGTAGCTCATGCTGCGCAGCGACTTGCCCGATCCGAAGAGGATCGGGTTGCCCTTCTGGATCATGCGGAAGAAGCGCAGCTGGCGTTCGGGCTGGCCGTTGCCCGGGCCGTAGAACCAGCACGGACGGAGGATGACGGCTTCGAGCTTCCCTTCCTTCACGAACCGGAGGACGTGTTCCTCGGCCTGGCGCTTGCTGCGGCCGTAGGCCATGTAGGGCTTCGGCGGGTCGCTTTCTTTCATCGCTTTGCCGAGTCCGGCCGCCGAGTTGCTGCTGATCATCACCACGCGCTTCACGCCCGCCGCCGCGGCGGCCTCGAGCACGTTCAAGGTGCCCGTCGTGTTGATGTCGAAGAGCTGCTGGATCTTCTTCGGGTGGATGAGTCCCACGAGGTGGAACACGGTCTCGACGCCGTCCATCGCCTTCGCGAGCGAGGCCTTGTCGAGGACGTTGCCCGGCACGAGCTCGATGCCCGTGGGCAGGGATGACGTGTCGATGTTCGGAAGCACGAGCGCCTTCACGCGGCGTTCGGCATGCATGGAGAAACGCTGGAGCGGGTCGTTCTTGTCGACGAGGACTTCGAGGAGGCGGGTGCCGAGCCAGCCCGGGGCGCCGGTGACGAGGGTGGTGTTCATAGGGAAAACGGAGGCTCCAGGATAGTCCGGAAGGCCACGTTGGACAACGTTACGCCGAAGCGTAGACGGCCTCGATATCCGCGATCCGACGGTCGACGTCGTGGGCCTCCGCCCAGGTCCTGCAAGCCGAGCGTTCGATGCGCCCGTCCAGCAGCACGTCCTCCATGCGCGCGGCGATCGCGTCGGCGTCCTCGGGGTCGCAGACGTAGCCGCTCACGCCGTCGTTGATCGCTTCCGGGCAGCCGCCGGTCGTGCCGCCGATGCACGGCGTGCCGCGTGCGTTCGCCTCGACGAACACGAGGCCGAAGCCTTCGAAGTAGTCGTCTTCCTGCAGCGAGGGGAGGAGGAACAGGTCGGCTTCCCTGTACGCGGCGTCCAGCTCGGCGTCGGAGATTTTCCCGCGGAACCGGACGACGTCCGTGAGTCCCGACGTCTCGATCTCTTTCTTTAATTCGCGCGTGAACGGGGCGTCGATCGCGTCGTCGCCCACGATGTCGTAGCGCAGCGCGACCGGGTGTTTTTCCAGGAATTTCTTGATCGCCCGAACCGATTGCAGGTAGCCCTTTTTCCGCTTCACGCCGCTGACGCTCATGACGACGAACGGTTCGCCGCCGCGCGTCGCCGCGTCCGCCGCGATGCCCCGCATCTCGATCGCGTTCGGCACTACCGTGACGCGCGCCGCGACGTCGGCCAGGTCCGGGATGCGTTTCCCGAGGTACCCTTTCGTGAACCCGCTCACCGCGATCACGCCGTCCATGCGCCGGTAGTACGACCGCGCGAGGCGCGCGGTTTTGAATCCCATGAGCAGCGGCACGACGCTGTAGGTGCCGTGGATGGTGAGGATTTCCTTCCACGCGTGCTGGCGCATGAACGGGAACATCAACGCGTACGGTTCGGCGACGACGTGGACGACGTCGGGGTCGATCTTCTTGAGGAGCCGCGCGACCTTCGCGCCGTGGAGCGCGCACAACACGGCGCTGCCCAGGTAGCTCGTGGCGGGCCGCAGCACGGGGTACTCCGCGCACCAGTCCGCGCCGGAGCGGTGGGCCGTGAGGCAATGAAGCTCGTGGCCGCGGCGCGCGAGCGCGCGACCGAGGTCGAGCGCGTACCTGCTCCAGCCGCTGGTGCCGCCCAGGTCGGGCGCCAGGAGGACGATCCGCATGGATCGAGCATAGCAGGCCCGTCAGCCGCCGTGCTTCCGCGCGACGCAGAGGACGTTGCAGTATACGATCCCCGCCGGGCATAGGCCGTGGAGGGTGCGAAAAACGCGTTCAACCCAGGGCTTGAGTGCCTGGTTCAGCCGGGAATGCTTCGTGTACGGACTGAAGAATCGCTGCTTGACCGTTTCGCCGCATACCGCGAAGAAGCCCCCGTACTTCGAGCACACTTCAACGGTCAAACCGGCGCTTTCCATGAGCGATCGCATGCCCTCTTCCGTGTAGCGAAAGTAATCGTGCGGGTGGGCATGGTACGGAGTAAGGAAAGGCGCGGTGATGATGCACGTGCCGCCTGGTCGGAGTACCCGAGACATCTCCTTCGCCACGACCCAGGGGCGCGCCACGTGTTCCAAGACTTGGTTGCTCACGACCGTGTCGTACGACGAGTCGGCCACCGGCGCGGCGTGCGCGTCCCCGACGATCGTCGCGTGCGCCGGGTCTATGTCCATGCCGTCGTAAGACGAACCGTGCCGTAATAGGGCGGCTTTGTACTTAGCCGTGCCGCACCCGTAATCGAGCACTGCGCCATGCACGCGATCGAGCACGCACGAGAGGGCTTCCGCGGTCGAATAACACCGTCTGATCGACGTTTCCATGGGGCCAGCCTACACCATCCCTTTTCCTTTCGCCGAAGAATAGACGCGCTCCATGTCGTCCGCCATCCGGCCTATGCTGAACGCGCTTTCCGCGCGCGACCTGCCCGCGCGGCCGACGTCGTCCAAGACGTTGCAGTGCGACGCGCACCATTTCATGCGGTCTTTCCAAGCGCCGATGTCGAACGGATCGATCGCCCAGCCCGTTGCGCCGTCGACGACCGCTTCGGTCGCGCCGCCGAGCGTCGTCGCCAGGATGGGGCGCGCCATCGCCATCGCTTCGAGGCACACGGTCGGGAACGGATCGAGGTAGGTCGACGGGACGAGCACAGCGTTGCATGCCGCATAGAGCGACCGCATGCCTGCGGCGTCCTGCCGGGGGAATGCCCGGAAACGCGCGGGATCGTCCGGTGCCGAGCCGTCCCCGGCGATCGCCAAGATTGAGCCAGAGGGGAGCGCAGCGAGCGCCGTCGCGAGGCCTTTCTCGCCCCCGAGTCGGCCGGCGATGAGGAAGACCGTTTTGTCGGCGGGGAGGCCCAGCGTCGCGCGCGCTTCGGCTCGGGGTGACGGCGACCACGCCTCGAGATCGATACCGTTGCGCACGGTTTGCATCGGCCCCAGGCCGTAGCGTTCGAGGTATGTCCGCAATGCGTCGCTCACCGCGACGAGGGCGCCCGCCGAGCGGAGGAATCCCCGGATCATGGCGTGGCGGAGGGGGTTGTACGACCAGCGGAAACGCCGCAGTTCCCTGAGCGCAGGGAGCGTTTCGTCGCCGACGACCTTCCCGTAGCGCACGTGCATCGCGTCGTGGAATGTCACCGTCGCAGGGATGCCCAAAGCGCGTGCACTAGGCAGCCAACGGTAGCCTATTTGGAATGCGGCCGCGTGCAGGTGAATGGCGTCTGCTGACACGCGGCGGACCACAGAAAGGACTTCCTCGGCGCGACGCCCGGAGAACACACTGCGGTAGTGGGCGAAGCGCATGCCTTTCGGTCCGATGCGATGGGCGGTCCACGGTCCGTCCATGCCGTCGGTGGCCGTAAGCAGGTGGACGTCGTGTCCGCGCCTCGCTTGTTCCGTCGCGAGCTCGCACATGATGCCGCCCGCGCCGCCGAGGGTGGCCGGAGGCATTCCGTCGCACAGGTGCAGGATCTTCATGGCTTGGAGGCGATGATGCACCACCCGATGGCGTGGCGCGCGTATGACGGATGCGACGCCCGCGCGTCGCGCCACATTGCCGCCTTCGACAGCAACGTCGTGACTGGCCATAGAACGAACATCGCCCAGCGGTTCTCGTATGGCGACCACCGGTTGATGAGCGCGCGGATTCTCATTTGCGCCTGCGTGCCGTGGAACGATCCTCGCTGGTCCGTCGCCTCGAGGCGCAAACCGTTGTCCGCGCATAGCCTTTCGAGCGCGTACTTCGTGAAGCGGAAGAAATCGTGCGGTTCCTCATGGAGCTCACTCGTTTGCGGGACCGTAATGAGGCACTTGCCGCCGGGGCGCAGGACGCGCGCGATTTCGGCCATCGCGATCCACGGATGGGGCACGTGTTCGAGTACCTGTGTGCAGATCACGCCGTCGACCGTCGCGTCCGGAAGAGGGATCGCTTCGGCCGAGCCTACGATGTCGGGTCCGAACGACGCCTCTACGTCGAGCGTGCGGTAACTTTTCACCGACGTGCAAAAACGCTCGTAGCGGCGGAGCTTCCCGCTGCCGATGTCGAGGATGTCGCCGGTGAGCTCGCGCGCGTACCGCTCGATTTGGCGGGCGAGGAGGACGCGGTCGGGTTGGGAGATGATCATGGGGTGTGCGTACGGGGACACTGTACACGTCCCGCGCTCGCCGTCAGCGGCCTGTTTCGGGCTTGCCGTACATTACGAACCACCATGCCATCGTCACGGACGTCATGCGGAAAATGCCGCGGCTGAGGACCGCTCCCATCGCGCCGTAGAATGGAACGAGGGCGATGAGGCTCGCGCTGAACACGGCCGACGAAATCCATTGGGTCCATTGCAGCTGTCGGATCATCTTCTGCGCCTCCATGTATTGGTAGAAGAGCGTGGCGGGCATGAAAATGAGAATGAACGCCGAAAGGTTGCTGATGCCTACGATGTCTGAGGCGGCGTATTTCGGGAAAAGGATCGGCAGCGCGAACCACGAGACCGCCCAGTACACCGCGATGCCCGCAGCGAAGAGCAGCGTCCCGTACCATACGACCTTCTGGAGCTTCCGGCGCGCGTCCGCCACGTCGTTCATCACCGCTTGCCGGGGGAAGCTCACTGGCATGAGTTGCTTCACGACCTGTTTCGCCTGTTCCGGCACGAGGATCGCGACCGAGAACGACGCGAGCTGGTCGAGGCCGAAGAAGTGGGAGATGAGCAGCTTGTCGAGATACGAGGAGAGGTCGTTCGGAAGCGACGCGAAGGTCAGCAGCCACCCGTACCGCACGATTGCTTTCGTGTTCGATCCGTCCGGATCCGAGGGCGGGGTGGCTTTGCGGCTCATGGCTAGGTACACGAGCGAGGGAATGCTCGTGTTCACGATGTAGATCAGAAGCGACGATTGGTGCAGGAAGACGACCGCCAGTGACGCGGCGACCATGGCGATGCTCCAGATTAGGTTCGCTTTCAGCGTAAGGTCGAATCGGGATTGTCCGAGCGCGTACGCGCCAAAACGCAGCGTCGCGATTGGCGGCAGCGGGAAAAGCACCGCGGCTGCCACGAAGAGCGGCCACAGGCTTTCACGCCCGTACATCGAGAGGAACGGGATCGAGCAGAAGAGGATGGCCGATCCGATGAGCGCGACGCCGAGCTGGATGGCGTGGATGCGCCCGATCGAAAAGCCTTCCTTGCGCGACCACGAACGGGCGACCGCGGTCGAGAACCCCGGCAGCGCGAGGAGCGCGAGCATGCCTGTCACACTCGCGATGAACTGGTACTCGCCGTACATCTCTTTCGAAAACAGGCGCGCCACCAGATAACCCGTCACGATCCCCCGCAGGATCCCGATCGCTTGGCTAGCGAGCACGAGGAACGAATTCTTCGCGAAATAGTGCGCGTCGATCCGGAAGCGTCGGCTGATTGCGTTTAGCGCGGGAGAGAGCCAGCGGAAGGAGACGTGTTTCATGCGATGCACAGGAGTATACAACGGAAACGTTGGTTGCGGATTACGCGTCGTACACCGCGTCGAACCAGTGGGCGAGCTGGATGAGCGACGAGAGCTCGTGCAGGCGGTACACGCGCCGTTCTTTGTGCTCCGCCACGTGCGTCGCCACGAGGTCGTGGTCGAAGAATTCGCGGATGCGCGGATGGTCGGGCAGGGCGTCGGCCAGGGGCGCCGCTTCGCGCCGCAGCCACTTGGCGAGCGGGGGATAGAAGCTCGCTTTCTTCAGGGTGAACAGGTGTTCGGGGAGGATGTTCCGGTACGTGTCCTTCAGGAGGGCTTTCGTGCGGCGCGGCGTGACGTGCCAGCGCGAGGGCGTGGCGTGCGAGATTGCGTCCACGCGGGGGTCGACGAAGGGGACGCGTCCTTCGAGGCCGTTGCCCATGGTCGTGGCGTCCGCCAGGCGCAGCGATTCGTCGACGAGCCACAGGTGCCGGTCGAATTCCATGAAAGCGCGGACGGGATCGGCGATGTCGAGGGCGGCGAACCGCTCGGCGAAGAGGCCGGTCGTGGCCGACGCGTCGAACCAGTCGCCGCGGACAATGCCGTCGCATTCCGCCGGGCTCCGCGCGAGGAGGCGTTCCGCGAGCGCCGGGCCCGGGTGCATGCGCAGGACGTCGGCGGGGTGGCCGACGAGGCGTCCCACCATGGCGCGCAGTTCGCGGGGGATGTGTTTCGAGAGTTCGAGGATCCGCGCCACGCGGTAGCGCGGGTACCCGCCGAAGAGTTCGTCGCCGCCGGCGCCGGAGAGCGCCACGTCCACGTGTTTCTTGGCTTCGCGCGAGAGCACGAACTGCGCGACGGACACGTGGTCCGCGTTGGGTTGGTCCAGCGCCCGCGCCGTGGCCGCGTAGTGTTCCAGGAAATCCTTCGCCGTGAGCAGCACCTCCGTGTGGACGGTGCCGTAGTGCTTGGCCGTGAGCGCCGCGAGGTCGGCGTCGGCGTTGAAACGGGCGGCGCCTTCTTCCTCGGTCGCCTCGAAGCGCACGGTGAACGTCCGCACCGGTCCGGTCGCCCGGTTGCACATGTGGTGCAGGACGATGGACGAGTCCATCCCGCCGCTGAGGAACAATCCCACCGGCTTGTCCGAGACCAAATGGTCGCCGACGACGGAATCCATGAGCGTCGGGAAGCGCTCTTTGAATTCATCTTTCGACCCGATGGAGCATTCCTCGACGGGCTGGAAGCGTTCCCGCGATTCAACGCCGTTCTTCCAACGAAGGATCGTGCCGGGCGGCAGCTGCTCGATGCCGTGGCACATCGTGTCGGACCCCGGGACGTACTGCAGGCGCAGGAACCGCGACATCGACCGCAGGTTGAGGTCGGGCTTCGAGGGCAGCGCCGCCATGAGCGAGCGCATCTCGGAGGCGAACGCGAGCCGGCCCTTCGGGTATGCGACGAACAGCGGCTTGATGCCCCCGACGTCGCGGGCGAGGTGCCACGAGTCGTCCCGCGTGTCGTAGATGCCGAACGCGAACATGCCGCGCAGGCGGTGCACGAACGCCATGCCGTGCTTCTCGTAGAGCTTCAGGACGACTTCCGTGTCCGTGCCCGTGCGGCACCGCAATCCCTCCTGTTCGCGCAGGCGCTTGAAGTTGTAGATCTCCCCGTTGAAGACGATGGCGACGGTTTTCTCGTCGTTCCACATCGGCTGGTCGCCCTCCGGACGCGGATCGAGGATCGCGAGGCGGCACTGCCCGAGGGATGCCGAGCGTCCCGTCCACGTGCCCATGCCGTCCGGCCCCCGGTGCACGAGGGCGTCGGTCATCGCGTCGATGACCTGCCTGTCCGGGCCCGCGAATCCGGCGATGCCGCACATACGCGCGGAGTGTAGCGCACGCTGCGGGTTACTGTGTGGAATCGGCCGCGGGCCACGAAATCTTGTATAGCCGGTATTCGGAGGGGTTCCTTGGCGGGCATGCGGCGACCGGCGTCAGGCGTAACGCCGCCCGTAGGTCCTCGAAGATGTTGTCGACGCCGTCTTTGTGCTCCGGCAGGAACACGTACCCCACGCCGCGCGACCGTAGGTACGAAGGCAGTTCTCCGTTTGCCTGTGCGGCAAGAACCCCCGGGTCGAGGATGCCCGCGATGTCCTGCACGCGGCGGTCCGTGAAGTACGAGAGGCGTCCGTGGTCGCGGGCGGCGATCACGGCGTTGGCGGGGAGGTGTTCGTTGATGCAATCGAACGTTCCCCAGAATGATTCCTGGCGTTCCGGCGACGACTGTCCGAAGAGTCCCATGTCCTGCGCCCATGCGGGCGAGCGGGCGAGGTCATAATAGCGGTACCACGAGAGCGCGAGCGTCGCTGCCACAAACGCGGGCAGCGCATACCGGCGTGCGACCGCGCCGTCCGACGCGCGGACCGCCAGCGCGGCCACCGCCACCAATGCCACGTGCGACGCCGGATTCAGGTATCGTAGCCCGTGGAAGTCCGGGAAGTACCACTGGTATCCCACGAGCGTGATGCCGAAGAGGAAGGTGTACGCAACAGTCAGCCAGCCGAAAGCCGAGGTGCGATGGTCCGACAGCACATGCACCGCCCCGAGCAGCCCTAGGAGCGATGCTCCCAGCGACAGCGACCACAGGTCTTCGAGTTGGAACACGTTCCAGGCCACGATGGCCAGGTACCGTGGCAACGAGAAATGGCCGAAGTCGAAACTATGCTTAGCGAGGGCGATGGACCTGCGGCCGACCTGGTTGTCCGGATGCCACGATCCCGATTGGAGCCACTGCCATACGAGGAATGCCGCCGCGCAACAAGCGACCGCGATGGCGACGCCCGCGAGCCACCCGAACACGCGCCCGCGAGACGAGGGTTCGCGGATCCACCGAATGGCGGCCACGAGTCCCACGGCCGCGATGGCGAAGACAGCGTCGGCCCTGGTCAGGAACGCCGCCCCGAGCAGTACGCCGGTTCCCAGGCCGTGGAGCATTGGCTTCTTGGCATCGTCCATGCGCAGGAACAGCGCGAACGCGCCGAGTAGCAGCGACGTGAAGAACGCGGTTTCCATCCCGTTGAGCGCGTTGAAGAATTGCACCGGCATCAGCAGCACGAGAACGAGCGACGTCCACGCGACCGCCGCGTTCTTGGTCCACGAGCGGGCGATGTCGAACGTCAGCGCCGCGGCAACGCCGCCGAACGCGGTCGAGGCCAGCAGGGTCAGTGTTGCGGCGACATCGCGGCCCGCGAACGCGTGGAAGGCCGCCGTGAGGTACGTCCACAGCGGGGAGACGCCCGTGGTCGGATGCACTCCGTCGAACGAGAAACCGAGGCCGAGGCCGACGTTGCGTGCGACGCGCATGGTGATGTATGAGTCGTCGAGTAGCCACGCGCTCATCGAGACCTCCCGCAGTGGCGTCGCGAACACGAACGCCAGTTTTGCGCCCGTCACGCAGAGCAGGATGGTCCAAAAGGCCGTCGTGAGCGCGGGAGTTTCATCCTGATAGCCGGGAAACAGTCGGCGGAAGAGCGTCAGCATGCGCACAGCCTACGCGATCACTGCATCGTGCGCATCACCGCTTTGAGCAGCGGCTTTGGCATGATCGCTTTCACGGCGGCGCTCAGCGCGTCGGCGCCGGGCAACTGGTGGAATTTCACGACGCCCGCAAGCCACACCGAGAAGAGCGAGTTCCAGCGCGCGAGGGTCGGGAACCGCGCGTCGAGCACGGCGCTCCGGAACGCCCGCACGGTCGGTTCGTAGAACCCGTTGCCCGCGAGTTGCGCGTCGGCGAAGGTTTGGTCCGGCCAAATGAACCGCATGAGGCGGTGGCGCTTCTGCATCTCGGTTTGGGGCACGACGCCGCGGTTCGGGCGGTAGTACTTCGCCGTGTCCGCGGGGACGAACGTCCCTTTTGTTGCCAGCTCCGCCAGCATCACGCGGTCCGCGGCGGGCACGAGTTGGAACAAATGCGTCGCGCGCATCGCGTCGAGCCGGAACATGCCGTAGACGATGTTGCAGTCGACCCGCCACATCGTCATGCGGAAGCGTTTCGCGGGCGGCTTGCCGCGCACGTCGAACGGCGTGCGGACCTTCACGCCGGTTTTGTTGCCGTGCTCGTCGAGGTAGACGGTGCGCGGGCAGGCGAGGACCGCTTCGGGATCGGCCTCCAGGGCCGCCACGCACTTTTCCACGAAGTCGGCGTCCATGAAATCGTGCGCCGAGGCCCAGGCGAAATACGTGCCGTTTGCGATGCGCGGCAAGTGGTTGAAGTTCGCGTTCTGCCCGATGTTGCGCGGGTGCCGCACGTGCACGACGCGCGGGTCTTTCGCGGCGAACGCGTCGACGATCGCGGCCGTGCCGTCGGTACTCCCGTTATCGCCCACGACGATTTCGAGGTTCGGGTACGTTTGCCTAAGCAAACTCTCGAGGGCTTCGCCGATATATTTCTCCTCGTTGTAGGCGGGCACGCCGATCGTGACGAGCGGCTGGTTCATGCGGGATCAGGCGACGCGCTTGAGCCAGGCGTCCGGCCAGTGGGTCGGCGTCTCCTTCAACGTGCTTTCGTTGAAGATCGGACGCGGCATGTCGATGACGAATTCGGGGTGCGCCTTCACGAAGTCGCGCGCCGCTTCCGCCGGGTTGTCCTTCGTCCAGCCCGCCTGCCCGCGCGGGACATCTTCCAAATACTCCATGCAACCGTCCGTTGCCACGATGTAGGAGCCCTTCGTGACCATCGGCGCGTACGCTTCGAGCTCCGCCGCGACGTGGGCCTTCGTGTGGTTCGAGTCGAGAACCACGAGCACCGTCTCGCCGGGCTTGATCATCCCGCGTACTTTTTCGACCGTTTCGGGCGCGATCGAACTCGCTTCCACGAGCGTGATGAGCGGGGAGAGGGGGTGGCTTTCGATCTTCTTCCTGTTCTCGCCGCGGAATTCGAGCTCCACGCCGATGACGCGGCCTTTGCCCATCGCCTTGCAGAGGCTCGCCATGTAGATCGAGCCGCCGCCGTGCGCCACGCCGCATTCGATGATCACGTCGGGCTTCACCTCCCACAACACTTCCTGCGTGCGGATCATGTCGTCCGGCAGCTGGATCACCGGCACGCCGAACCACTGGAACGTGTAGGTGTACTTCTGGTTCCATCCGACCTTGAGCCACAGGTCCGAGAGGACCTTGAAGCCTTCGTCGGAATAGAGGTCGATGGCCTTGCCGTCGACGGTGAGGGTGCGCGCGCCGGTGTCGATCTGCAGGTTCATGGGAGGCGGGAAAAGGGAAATCGCGGCGGTATCCTAGCCGAAGCGCCGCGTTCAGGCGATGCGGATTTCCGGGACGGGGACGATGAATTTGCCGCCCGCCTCGCGGTAGGCGCGCTGCTGCTCGAGGATTTCGTCGGCGAAGTTCCACGTGAGGAGCAGGACGTAATCCGGCTTGTCCTCGAGGAGGAATTCGACCGGTTTGATCTCGAGGTGCGTGCCCGGCGTGAACTTGCCGATCTTCAACGTGCTGCGGTCGACGATGTACTCGACGATTTCCTTGCCGATGCCGCAGTAGCCCATGAGCGTCGCGCCCTTCGCCGAGGCGCCGTAGACCGCGATGCGCTTCCCCTCGGTTTTGAGTTTCTTGAGCAAGCCGAGCAGGTCGCGCTTCCGCTGTTCCGTCCGTTCCGCGAACAGCGCGTAGGGCACGGGGGTCGAAACGCCCCATGCCTCCTCTTGCTTCAGCATCTGCGGCACCGTCGGATCGACCGGCGCGCCGGCGCGCGCCAGGAACACGCGCAGCGACCCGCCGTGGATGGCGAGCCGTTCGACGCGGACGACGTCCAATCCGAACTGGGCGCACAGGCGCTTGAACGCCGTGAGCGAGAAGTAGCACTTGTGTTCGTGGTAGATCTGGTCGAACTCCGTGTGGTCGATCGTGTCGAGCGCGTAGGCGAACTCGATGATGGCGACGCCGGTCGGCTTGAGGAGCGCGGCGATGCCCGCGGCGAAATCGCGCTGGTTCTCGACGTGCGGCATCACGTTGTGCGCGTGGACAACGTCGGCGTTGCCACGCTCCGCGACGATCTCCTTCGCTTCCGATTCGGTGAAGAACGCGTTCCTCGTCTCGATCCCTTTCTGCACCGCGATCTCGGCGATGTTCGTCGCAGGCTCCACGCCGAGGATCCCGACGCCCGCCGCCTTGTAGTACTGCAGGAGGTATCCGTCGTTGCTCGCGATGTCGACCACGAGCGAATCCGCGGAGAGTTTCCGTTCGTCCACGACGCGGCGCGCGAGCGTTTCGCAGTGGCGCAGGAACGTGTCGGAGAACGACGACCGGTAGTTGTAGCGCCGGAAGAGCACGTCGCCGGGGACGTTCTCGGTGAGCTGCAACAACGTGCACGCCGGGCAGCGGACGAGCTTCAGCGGGAACGACAGTTCGTCGCCCGAGAGTTCGTGCCCGTCGAGCAGCGCGTTCGCGAGCGGGGTGACGCCGAGGTCGAGGACGGTTTCGAGCGTCGTGGCTTCGCACGAGCGGCAGCGGTCGATGGACGGCATGCGCAGAGCCTACGGACGCGCGGCGCCACGGGCAATCGTTCCGGCCATTTGACGCGCTCCGCGGGGCGAAATAGGCTGCAATCCTCCCCCGCATCCCATGAAATTCGTCAAAAACATGATCGCCGCGCTCGCCGCGCGCTTCGGCATGAAGGTCATCTCGCTCAAGCACCACAAGGGGCCGAAGCCCGAGATGGACCCCGACTTCGCGCCCCTCTACGAGGCGTGCCGGCCCTACACGCTCATCCAGGTCGAGCGCATGTACAGCCTCTACAAGGCGGTGGAGTACGTCGTGAAGAAAGGCCTTCCCGGCGACTTCATGGAGTGCGGCGTGTACAAGGGCGGTGCCTCGATGATGATGGCGTTGGCGCTCAAGAAGTTCGGTGACACGGGCCGGATGATTTACATGTACGACACGTACGAAGGCATGGCGAAGCCGACGCCCGAGGACATAAGCGTCATGAAGGGCGCCGAGCCCGTCATGGAGATTTGGGAGCGCGAACAGCGCGGCGACCACAACGAGTGGTGCTACGGCCCGCTCGACGGCGTGAAGAAAGCGATGGAATCCACGGGCTACCCGATGGACAAGGTCGTGTTCGTGAAGGGCATGGTCGAGGACACGCTCCCGAACGACAGGCACCAGAAGATCGCGCTCCTGCGCCTCGACACCGACTGGTACAGTTCGACGAAGCATGAGCTCGTCCACCTGTACCCCAAGCTCGAGAAGGGCGGCGTGCTGATCCTCGACGACTACGGCTACTGGGCCGGCGCGCGCCAGGCGGCCAACGAGTACTTCGCGTCGATCAACGAAGCGATCTTCCTCCACCGCGACGACTACTCCGGCGCCACGGGCGTCCGTTCGTGAGATGAAGCGCTTGTCGCCATCCGCGGCGATCGTCCTCGCGGGCATCGCGCTGTGCGCGTTGTCCCTCTTCGGCGTGCGCCAATACGGCTGGAACGCCAGCGCGCTGCTGCACATGGACGTCGTCTTCGGCACGGACCACGCCGTCGCCCCGGGCGTCGTGCTCTACCGGGACGGCGGCTACGACGGGATGCTCTACTACGAAGTCGCGAAGGACTTGCCCTCGCTCTTTTCCGGCGGAGCGGTCTCGCTCGATTCGCCCTATCGCTTCCAGCGCGTCGTCCTCCCGCTGCTCGTCTACGGGCTTTCCTTCGGCAACCCCGCGCGTTTCCCCGTGGTCACCCTCCTCGTGAACCTCGCGGCGATCCTCGGGACGTTCGCCCTCGTCCTGCGCGTCACGAAAAAAGCCGACGTCCACGCGTTCGCGATCGTGTTCAACCCCGCGATGCTCGTCGGGCTGCTCTACGCCCTCACCGAACCGCTGAGCATGTTCTTCATGGCGCTCTTCTTCGCGCGGTGGGAGCGGAAGGGGAGGACGGTCGACTGGGCCGGATCCGCCGCGTTGCTATTGTCGCTCCTCGCGCGCGAGACGACCGTGTTCCTCATCGGGCTCCTCGTGCTGTGGCTGCTCTACCGCCGCCAATGGCGGCAGCTCCTGCCGCTTGTCGCCGCGGGAGTCCTCTTCGTGGCGTGGCAGTGGTTCCTCTACGCGCGGCTTGGCTCGCTGCCGTTCCGCACCGGCGGGGGCATCCTCACTTGGCCGTTCCACGGTCCCGCGATGACGCTCTGGTGGGCCGCGACGCAGGGCGGGATGAAGCAGCTGTACCGCCTGTCGTCGCTGGCGCTCCTCGCGTTCGTCATCGTGCTCGCCGCGCTCCTCGGCATCGACTGGAAGAAAAAGGCCGGCGAGCAGCCGATGCTGTTCCTCCTGAGCGGCCTCACGCTCGTGATGTTTTCCATGGATCCGCACATGTGGGGCGCGCTCACGAGCATCGGGCGCGTCGTCACCCCGTTCTATCCCGCCTACGTGCTGCACGCCTCGTCGCGCGATACCCCGCGGTACCGCGCACTTTCGTGGTTCCTGGTGGCGTTCAGCGTCGTCGCGGCGATCGGCATCGCGGCCGTGCGACACCCGTACGTCGTTTCGTGAGCGTCACGACGCTTTCGCGATCACCGACCCTACCCGGTACGCGTTCGCCATGAGCGTTAACGTATGTGGGAGTGGCGGCAAGCAACGGAACATCGATGCGTCCGCGACGAATACGTTGTCGAAGCCGTGGACTTTCCCGTCGGCGTTGCATCGTAATATATCTTTCGGGTCGTCACTCACCGGCACTGTTCCTGCGTAGTGCGATGATGTTCCTACTCCCGCGATTACCGTTTTTACAGGAAGAACGCCAGCTTCTCGTAGTGCTGAACGGATGCGTGAACGAGCTGTTGTTTGTCCTTCGATTGGTCCGGGCTTCCCCGTGAATTCCAGATGTCCGTCGCGGTCAACGGCAATCGAGTGGCCGTCCGTCTTTCGTCCCGGATATCGAACGTCCGCGATGAGCAGCGTTGGTGACAGGAGCGCGAGCGCTTGAAGGGCGATGGGGGTCGGCAACGGGACGGACGAAAGTAGTCGGAAAAGCATGAGTGAGCGGTAGCTGTAGAGCTGCGCGCACGCGGAAGGGAGTCCGTCCGGTCCTTGAGTAGGGTCGAGCCCCACCAATTGGCAGAAGCTGACGCGGTTTCGCGGCCCGGGTTTTCCGAACGATCGCCAGTCGGCGCATACGATGAAATCGTGGGGCTTTACGATTATGGGTACGGGTCGGTTCACGAAGTTCCTGCTTTGCAGGAGGATGCGCCCTGTGTTCACGGCACCTGCGGCGAGTATGACGGCATCGGCGGTCCATGTGTGTTCCTGTCCGGATTCGAGCGAGCGTGCCGTGACCGATCCGTCTGCCACGCGCGTGACAACGTATCCTCCTTCATATTGGCAGCCGCGCTCGACGAGCGTTGCCAGCGTCCATTGCGGTCGATACGCGTTCCTACCTGCGTCCGCGTAGTAGTCCATGTCCGTGAGCGGATTCGGTAATCGGTCGCCGAGCGGTTTCGTGAGTACCGCACTCGCGGGTTGGAAGAACCGCACGCCGTTCGATGCTGTCGGTTTTCGTCGTAGGATACCTTGCGCGTGTTGATCCAGTGGGAGCGGTGGTTGGAAGTCGGGATGACCCTCGCCGCTCACACCGATGTCGCGTATCACGTTCGCGAGCGCGTCGGTGAATCCTTCCGCAGGGACGCCAATTGCTTGCAGTGACGGTTCGTCGAACAGCGCACACGCAGCACCCCATGCCGCGCCGAGCCCGCCTTGCGCCAGGCTTTGAATGAGGAATGCGTCGGTTGTCGACGCGGAGAGGTGGCGGTCCGTACCGCGCGTGACGTACGAGCGGTTACCGCTCGCCATGCCGCCACCATGCCCGCCCGCGATGCCGTCGAGCGGGATGTTCGAGAGGTCTTTCCCAAGGAACCATGTCCATTGGTCGCGATCCGTGCGCCGCACGTCCTCGAAGTGACCGGGGTTCTTTCCTTTCAGTTCTTCGGGCGCGGCATGTCCGCCATCGATGATGGTCACGTTCCAGCCGTTGTCCAGGAGCGCGCGTGCCGCGTGGACACCCGCTGGTCCGCTGCCGATGACGATCGCTTCACGTGCCATGGCGACGAAGGATGGGGAAGAGCGGCAGCAGCAATATTCCTGCGCAGAGCAGGAGCATTGTTCGTAGGCTGAGTACTGCGCAACGCGAGAGGGCGACGGGTATCGGGAGGGTTGGCGGAAGGAGTGACTCGGCGCCTTCCGGTTGCGTTTCCGCGATGGCTGCCGCCACCCGCAACGAACGTTGCAATGAGCCGTTTGGCCAGAGCAATCGCGATACGGCGTCGATCGGTCCGAGCAGGAATTCGGGCGGCAACTTCGCCGCGGGTACTCCGTGGGCGCGCATCGCCGCGGTCATGCGTACGACGACGTCTGTCGGCGGGTTCCATCGGGGCACGATGCCGCGGAAGACATATCGCAGGAGCGTGCGTTCGAATGTGTCATCGGTCCGGAACGCGCGAGCTCTGATCCCGAGCAGTTCGCGCATGGGCGCGATGTCCATCTCCACACGTTCGATGCCACCGCGGATGTTGCTTACGGTAATCGGGGATCCTGGAAGTGCCGCAAGGGCGTAGCCGACGAATCGCGGAACATGCACGAGCGGGCGGCGGACATTCGATCGATGCAGGACTTCGACGATGAGCGCGTCGAACGTGAGTGCGTCCGGACCCCCGACGTCGAAGGTAGCGCCATCGACGTTTTTTTCGAGGGCTGCCCCGATGGTTCGGGCAAGGTCATCGACGTGCATCGGCCGGAAAACGGCGGCGCCCGGTCCGAACACGGGAATGAACGGGAGCTTCGCGAGTTTCAGGAGCGTGCCGAATACGCCGGATGCGTCGTCGCCGTATACGAGACTGGGTCGAAGAATGACGGACGGTACCGGGCTTTTTCGTACGACGTTTTCGCCCGCACGTTTTGTTTTTCCATACGTACCTGGATGTATAAGTCGTGCGGATTGGGTACTGACGTACACGCCGCGTTTCACGCCCGCCGTTTCCGCTGCTTTCCAGACGTTTTGCGTGCCGTGCACGTTGACGTCTTCGCTGCACGGTTCGTCCGCTTTTGCTGCGGCAAGATGAACGACCGCGTCGCATCCACGGATCGCGCCCATGAGTGAACCGCTATCCCGAATGTCGCCCACGCATTCTTCACACCCGGTCGGAGCGGTTCCCGCCGATCGTACCAAGGCGCGCACGTGCCATCCTGCGGCGCGCAACGCCATCGCGGTCGCCTTCCCCACGTATCCGTTGGCGCCGGTGAGGAAAACGGTCCGTTCGATAGGGCTATTCTACGCTATGCTGGCCGCATGTGCGGCATCGCCGGAATGGTCCGGCTCGACGGCTCTCCCATCGATTCCTACGCGTTGGAACGTTTGACCGATGCCCTCGCGCACCGCGGTCCCGACGGCCGGGGCACGCACGTCGCCGGCAACGTGGGCCTCGGCCACCGCCGGCTCGCGATCCTTGACCTTTCCGAGTCCGCGGCCCAGCCGATGGTCGGTCCGGGAGGATGCACGCTGGTGTTCAACGGCGAGATCTACAACTTCGCCGAGGAGCGCGCCCGCCTTCGGGCGAAAGGCGTCACCTTCCGGTCGACGGGGGATACCGAGGTGCTCCTGAAGATGTACGAAGACGAAGGGCCGGCGTGCGTCGCGCGCCTGCGGGGCATGTTCGCGTTCGCGGTCCACGATCCGAAGCGCAACGTCCTGTTCCTCGCACGCGACCGCTTCGGCAAGAAGCCGTTGAAATATTTCCGCCAGGGCGCGACGTTTGCCTTCGCGTCCGAATTGAAAGCGTTGCGCGCGCTGCCCGAATGTCCCGGGGGCATCGACCGCGCCGCCGTGCTGCGATACCTCACGCTCATGTACGTGCCGTCGCCCGACACCGGGTTCGAGGGCATCCGGAAGCTTCCCGCGGCGCACGCGCTCACGCTCGACCTGGCGACCGGGACCGAGACGATCGAGCGGTACTGGACGCCGCCCGTGCCGCGGGCGGTGGAGCGGTCCGAAGAAGAATGGATCGAGCGCATCGACGCCGCGTTCACCGAAGCCGTGCGCTTGCGCATGGTGGCCGACGTGCCCGTGGGGGCTTTCCTCTCCGGCGGCATCGACAGCGGCGCGGTGGTGGCGACCATGGCGGCGCTTTCGGGCAAGCCGGTGGAAACCTTTTCCATCGGCTCCGGGGATCCGCGCATGAACGAATTGCCGGACGCGCTCCTCACGGCGAAAAAATTCGGGACGAACCACCACCCGATCGTCGTTGAGCCGAACCTGCCCGACATGCTTCCGGAGCTGGCGCGTTCCTACGAGGAGCCCTTCGCCGACCCGTCGTCGATCCCCACGATGCTCGTGGCGCGCGAGGCGCGCAAGCACGTGACGGTGGCTCTGAACGGCGACGGCGGCGACGAGAATTTCGGCGGGTACGTCCGCTACCGCATCGCGGCGTTCGCCGACCGATGGTCGCGCGTGCCGGGGCCCGTCCATTCGCTGGTCGAAGCCGGCGCGTCGCTCTTCCACCTGTTGCGCCGCGATACCTTCAGCATGCGGTGCCTGCGGTTCGAGCGCGGCATGCGGTTGCCCGAATCGGCGCGGTACCTTGAAACACTCAGTTTCTTCTCCGAAGCGGAGGTTCGGCAGCTGCTGCGCCCCGGCGTCGCGCCCGTGCCCACGGGTCGCTGGTACGCGGAGCGGGTGCGGGAAGCGGAAGCGAGGGGAGGGGGGGATCCCGTTCGTCGGGCGATGCACCGTGATTACGACACGTACCTCGCCGACGACCTTCTGCCCAAGGTGGACATTGCAACCATGCACGCGTCACTTGAAGCGCGCTCGCCGTTTCTTGATACGAATCTCATGGAACTCACCGCCGGACTTCCCACTGACATGCTCATCCGCGGCGGCGTGCGGAAGTGGATCCAGCGGAAGTGGTTATCGGGCACGTTGCCCGATGACATCGTGTGGAAGAAAAAGCGTGGGTTCCGCATTCCACTGGACACGTGGTTCCGCGGACCGCTCGCGTCGTGGGTCGATGAGCGGTTACTCTCCGCGCCCCACGCGTTCTGTGAACTCTTCGATCGCGTGGCGGTCGAACGCTTCCTGAAGACGTACCGTGGCAGCCGTATGGATCTCTCCGACCATGTGTGGGCGCTCCTGTGGCTCGCGGAGTGGATGGAGCAGTACACTCGATCGGTATGAAATATCCCTTCGGTAATTCACTTGTCTGGCTTACGCTCCTTTTCGCGTTTGCATGGTTTGCTGTTTTGGCATACTCCCGCTCGAGTGATTTTATTTCGATGACGGACGGAGTCTTGAGTGGCGACGCTGTGCAATACGATGCCCTTGCTCGGTCACTGGTCTCGCGCAGCATGTTCTCGCTCGATGGCATCACGCCGTTCTTCGAACGTGAGCCTGGCTATAGCGTGTTCCTCGCGCTCGTGTACGTCATCTTCGGTGTCGGTTCGTACGTTGCGGTGTTCGCGATCCAGGCGATCCTCCACTTCCTCGCTACCGTCGTGTTCGTACGTTCGGTACGACCCTTTCTCGTAGGAAAGGCGTGGGTTTTTCTTGTCATTCTCCTTCTCTTTGCGCCTCCTGTCTTCCATGCGCTCTTTGCACTTACTCGCGAAAGCCTCGCGCTTTCGTTTTGCATGCTCCTGACTGCCGCGATCTTCTCGCTCGCGCGGAATCCAACGTACGGCATGGCTTTGCTCGTCGGTGCGTTAATGGGCGCGCTGATCCTTGTGAGCGCCCCATTCCTCTTGTTCCCGGTCGGATTGGCGGCACTGCTCCTGTGGTGGAATGTGCCGTGGACCCGTGTCGCGCTATGCATAGGTATCGCGGCTGCCGTCGTGTCGCCGTGGGCGATCCGTAACGAGGTTCACCGCGGCATGCCGTGCCTCACGGGGTGCTACCGCCAAGCGCTGCAGTGGTACGTTCGTGGCGAACAATCGGAGCACATCGGCATCGGATCGGAGCCTGCGATGTGCTTGTGGGCCGAGTACGTGAGTCGTGATTGGACCGCGCGTTCTTCGTACTGCAATTTCAACGCGGTATGGCATGCCAAATGGCCGGACGGATTCATCGGCGTGCCGGAAGACGCGCTTGCCACCGCGGAAGGCAAGTCGAAGATCCGAGCCAATGTTGCGAATTACCTCTGGTTTTCGCTGTTCGAAGTCGTCGAGCTCCACCTGCCCTACGTGAACGGATGGGGCCGGGAATACAACGTGCTCGCGGTCCTCTGGACCGCCGTGGTGTACCTCGGTTGCGCCCTTTCCTTGCTCCGCCTCCGCCGCACGGAATACCTCCTGTTCGCCGCGTTCATGCTCTACCTCACGGGCGTCTATAGCCTTACGGACGCCACGCCGCGGTATTTGGTGCCCATCCTGCATTGTTACGCGTTCCTGGCGGTGCTGGGGTACACTGGCCTGCGATCATGGCTCGCTGCTCCGTCGTCATCCCGGCCCTGAACGAGGCACCCGCTATCGGCGCGGTGCTCGACCAGCTCCGCGCGCTGCCCGTCGATGCGGAGATCGTCGTGGTCGACGACGGGTCGACCGACGACACCGGCGCGGTCGCCGCCGCGCACGGCGCGAAGGTCATCCGGCACGCGGCGAACCTCGGCTACGGCCGCAGCATCAAGGACGCCGTGAAGGCGTCGTCCACCGACGTCATCGTCCTCACCGACGCCGACGGCACCTACCCGATCGCGCGGATCCCCGACCTGCTCGCGGAGTTCGACAAGGGCTTCGACATGGTCGTGGGCGCGAGGCAGGGGAGCGTGTACCAAGGCGGCCCGCTGAAGTCGGTCCTCCGCTGGTTCCTCAAGTCCATCGTGGAGTTCGCGAGCGGGCGTCGCGTTCCCGACGTGAACTCCGGCCTCCGCGTGTTCCGCAAGAGTTCCGTCGAACAGTATTTCCCGGACATCTGCGATGGGTTCAGTTTCACGACCACGATCACCCTCGTGTGCAACCTCACGCACCGGACGGTGTCGTACGTGCCCATCGCCTACGACAAGCGCGTGGGCCACTCGAAGGTGAAGCTCCTGCGCGACACGCTTCGCACGCTCCAGTACATCGTGGAGTGCGTCGTCCGCTACAACCCGCTCAAGCTGTTCTTCGCCATGGGGCTCGTCGCGTTCGTGGCGGGTGCGGCGTCGTTCCCATGGGCGAACGTCTTCGGCTTCCTGTTCGGGTTCTGCACGGCCGTCGTCGTCTTCGCGCTCGGCTGCATCGCCGAGACGTGGCGCCGCCCGCGGCAGTGATCACCGTCCGAGGAACCGGATCCGGAGCATCGTCTTCACGCCTTTCGTCGCGTCCGAGAACCGGATTTTCTTCCCTTCCTCGATCGTCCGCGGCTTGTAGCTGATGGGCACTTCGCGGATCGCGATGCCCCGCAGGAGCGTCTTCGCGCAGATCTCGGCCTCGAGTTCGAACCCGCGCGCCGTGAGCCGCAACGACCGGAAGAGATCCGTCGGGAGCAGCTTGTAGCACGTGTAGCTGTCCGTCACGCGCGAGAAGAACAGGACGTTCAGCGCGAGCGTCATCGCCTTGTTGCCCATGAGGAACCGTTTGTAGATGTTCGGGTTCGGGCGCAGGAAGCGCGAGCCGAACACGACCGTGCCCGGGTGGGCCACCGCTTCGTCGAGGAGCAGGCGGATCTCGGTCGGGTCGTACTCCAGGTCCGCGTCCTGGATCACCGTGTAGTCGCCCTCGGCCTTTTCGAGGCCCATGCGGATCGCGGACCCCTTGCCGCCGTTGTGTTTGGTGAGCACGAGGTCGGCCGGCGCCGCGTTCGCCTTCAACACCGCGAGGGAATCGTCCTTCGAGCCGTCGTCCACGTAGATGACTTGCGCATCCGGCCAGTCGCGCCGCAGGGTCGCCATGATCTCGGCGACGGTTTTCCCTTCGTTGTAGACCGGGACGATGATGGTGAGCTTCGGCTGCATGGCGACCGGGGGATTGTAGCCTATACTTACCGCATGTCCGATGCAGTGACATCGTTGCCGCTCGCCGTCGACCTCGACGGCACCCTGAGCCGCGCCAATTCCATCGCCGAACAGCTCGCCTCCGTCGCCCGACGGTGCCCGTGGACCGTGCCGTCGTTGGTCGCGGCGCTCCTTCGTGGGCGTCCGGCGTTCAAGCGGCGGTTGCAGGAGGTATCGCCCGTCGAGCGCCTCGACCTGCCCTACCATCCGTCGTTCGTCGCGTACCTGAAAGGGCAGCACGCCGCGGGCCGCGAGATCATCCTCGTCACCGCCGCGGACCAATCGACCGCGACGCACGTGGCGTCGCTCTTCCCGTTCTTCCGCGAGGGCGTCGGCAGCGGCGGAAATAACAACCTCTCCGGCCGCGCGAAGGGGGCGTACTTGGCCCAGCGTTACGGCGAGAAAGGATTCGTCTACGCGGGGAACGAAGCGCGTGACCTGAAGGTCTGGGCGCGCGCCGGCGGGGCTATCGTCGTGAATCCGAGCCTGGGCCTCGCGCGAGCGGCCGCGAAGCTGACGAGGATCGAAGAAGTCTTTGAAGACCGTCCGCCGAGGTTCCGCACCGTCCTGCGCCAGCTCCGCCCGCACCAGTGGCTGAAGAACATCCTCATCTTCGTGCCCGTGTTCACGGCGCATCGCCTGGGCGACCAAGGCGCTCTCGTCCACGCGCTCGTCGCGTTCGCGGCGTTCTGCGCCGCGGCCTCGGGAGCGTACGTGCTTAACGACCTCATCGACCTGCCGTCGGACCGCGCCCATCCCACGAAGCGCGCCCGCCCCTTCGCGTCGGGGGATTTGGCGATCGGTCTCGGCGCCGCGTTGTTCCCCGCGCTACTCGTCGGAGCGGCCATCCTCTCGTTGTGGTTGCCCGTGCCGGCGCGCTGGCTCCTCGCGACCTACGTCGTCCTGACCCTGCTCTACACGTTCCTCCTGAAAAAGCTTCCGCTCGTCGACGTCGTCGTCCTCGCCGGCCTCTACGCGCTGCGGTTGGTCATGGGCCACCTCGCGACCGACATCCCTCCTTCGGGCTGGCTGATCGCGTTCGCGCTCTGCATGTTCCTGAGCCTGGCGCTCCTCAAACGGTTCTGCGAGCTCCTCGAACGCGAAGGCGGCCGCGCCCCGGGGAGGGGATATCACGTCGACCACCTCAGGATGATCGGCGCAGTCGGGGTCGTAACCGGTTGTTTGGCGGCGGCGGTCATGGGGTTCTACGCCGGAGGCGAACACGCGAAAACCCTCTATGCCGAACCCCGGTACCTCTACGCGCTCTGTCCTGTGTTCCTTGCGTGGATCCTGCGCATGTGGAGCCTCGGCTACCGCGGCAAAATGCACGAAGATCCCGTGCTTTTCACGCTCCACGACCTCTCCAGCGTCGGCGTGCTGGCCCTCACGGTGTTGATCGTCCTCCTCGCGCGGTGACGCTCACAGGCTCTTGTAGGTCCTGCCCGCTTTGACGAACGGCGCGTCGTCCATGATCGATTTGAGGTCGTAGAATACGCCCTTGTCCTTCAGCGCATTCACGAGCGTACCCTCGGGGAGTTCGAGGTACTGTTTATGGGGCACGAGGAGGAGGATGGCGTCGTAGCCGCCCTTTGAAATATCGCCCTTCACGTAGCCGTATTTCGCGATCGTTTCGTCGGGGACGTGCGGATCCGACACTTCCACCGTCACGCCCGCGTTCTTCAGCGCCTTGATGACGTCGTGACTTTTGCTGTTGCGCGTGTCGGGGACGTTTTCCTTGAAGGTAAGCCCGAGCACGAGCGCTTTCGCGTCCTTTGCGGTGATCGTCAGGTTCGCGATGACTTGCTCCGCGACGAACGGGCCCATGCCTTCGTTGGTCGCCCGACCGGCGGTGATCACGTGCGTCGCCATGCCGAGTTGCTTGGCGCGCTCCACCAGGTAGTAGGGGTCCACGCCGATGCAGTGGCCGCCGACGAGGCCGGGTTGGAACTTGAGGAAGTTCCACTTGGTGCCCGCCGCCTCGAGGACATCCTTCGTGCGGATACCGAGCTTATTGCAGAGCAGCGCGACTTCGTTCACGTAGGCGATGTTCAGGTCACGTTGGGCGTTTTCGATTGCTTTGGCCATTTCGGCCACTTTGATCGATGGCGCCTCGTGGATGCCCGCCTTCACGATCGAACCGTACAGGGCCGAGAGTTTCTTCAGCGTGGGTTCGTCCTGGCCCGAGACGATCTTGAGGATCGTCGTCACCGTGTGTTGCTTGTCGCCAGGGTTGATGCGCTCCGGCGAGTAGCCGAGCGTGAAATCGGTCCCGCACGTCATGCCCGAAGCTTGCTCCAAAATCGGGCCGCAGATTTCTTCGGTGACGCCGGGGTAGACGGTCGATTCGTAGACGATCGTCGCCCCGCGCTTCATGTGCGCGCCGACGGTCTTGGACGCTTCCTTGAGCAGCGTCATGTCGGGGTTGAAGTTCTCGTCGATGGGGGTGGGGAGCGCGAGGATGACGACGTCCGCCTCGGCGATGGGCGCGGGATCGGTCGTGTATTCCAGCGGCCCGGCCTTCAGGTCGTCGGCGGTGAGTTCGTCCGTGTAGTCATTGCCCGCCTTGAGCGAATCGATGCGGCGCTGCGACACGTCGAACCCGATCACGCGGTAGCCCGCCTTCGAAAACGCGTTTCCGAGCGGCAATCCCACGTAGCCGAGGCCGACGATGCACAGCACCGGTTTTTGCATGCGCGGAGTCTAGCGAAGCTTCTTTCCCTTGTGGAGCGCGCCCTGTTAATCTCCCGTTATGGACAGCGTCTGGAACGGCAAAAAGGTGCTCGTGACCGGCGGAACGGGCTTCATCGGCAGCTTCCTCGTGGAGTGGCTCCTCGACCGCGGAGCTTCCGTACGGGTGCCGCTCCGGGCCCAGAACTACCGGGCGCTGTCGTCGCGCCGCGCCGAGGTGGAGTGGATGGAGGGCGATCTGCGCGATCCCGCGTACTGCACGAAGCTCGTCACGGGCGTGAACCACGTGTTCCACCTCGCGGGTTCCCGGCGTAACACGGACTTCCACCAAAAGAAGCCGAGCGACGTCGCCAACGACAACGTGCGCATGAGCCTCGCGCTCATCGACGCCCTGCGGGAGGTCGGCGCGCCCATCCCGGTGACCTTCCTCAGCACCGCGAACGTCCCGCCCGCGATCGACACCGTCGAGCTCTCGCAGAAGGAGAAGGTCGACGGTTACGTCCTCGGCAAAGCGCTCTGCGAAACGCTCTGGATGATGGCCGGCCACCAGCGCGGGTTCCCCGTGCTCGCGGTCCGCGCGGTCGGCGCCTACGGCCCGCGCGACACGTTCAACGAAGACGCCAACCTCATCCCCGCGCTCATGCTCCAAGCGCGCGATAAGAAAGACGCGATGACGGTGTGGGGCGACGGCACGCAGGAGCGCGCGTTCCTCTACGTCGAGGATTTGGTGAACGTCATGATGACGCTCGTGGAAGCCAAAATCACGGGCATCCAGTACGTCACCACCGACGACGTCGTGACGGTGAAGGAGCTCGCCGAGCTCGTGCGCGACACGGTGAAGCCGGGCCTTCCGATCCAGTTCAACCCGCAGAAGGACGTCGCCCCCCGCTCGAAGCCGCACCTGCCGGTGCACGACATCGTCGCGGGGTTCGAATGGACGCCGCTCAAGACCGGTCTCGCCAACACGTTCGCGTGGTGGAAATCCGCCTGACATGAAGCGCCTCCTGCAGCATCCGGCGGTCCAGAAGCACGCGCCCCAGCTCGTGAAATTCGCGATGGCGGGCGGCGCAGGTTCTGTCCTCGACTTGTCGACGCTCACGGTACTCACGCGCGTCCTCCACGTGCCCGCGGAAGCGGCGTTCCTCTTCTCGGCGCTCGTCGGGGCCACGTTCGTGTTCTTCGTGAACAAGCACTTCACCTTCAAGGACGCGCGCGGGGGATGGGCGAAGCAGCTCCTGAAGCACTACACCGTCTATGGCCCGGCGATCATCGCGAACTTCCTCCTGTCGAACGCCTTGTTCCTCGTCCTGCCCGACCTCGTCGCCAAGTTCATCGCGATCGGCGTGATCGCGGTGTGGAATTACCTGATGTCGCACCACTACGTGTTCCGGAAACACCCGGAAGCGTGATCAGGTGTTGGCGGTGTACCACTCGATCGCCTTCATGACGCCTTCGGCGAACGGCGTTTTCGGCTTGTAGCCGAGCTTTTTCACGGCCTTCGAGATGTCGGCCACGTAGCGCGAAATCTCGCCCGTGCGGATCTTCGTGAGATCCACGCCGCCGGCGCTCTTGAAGTGCTCGTTGAACATTTCGGCCAGCTTCACGATCGTGTTCCCTTCGCCGTAGGCGATGTTGTAGGTGTCGCCCTTCGCTTCGTCGAATTTGTCGATCGCGAGCAGGAGTCCGCTGATGGCGTCGTCGATGTAGGTGAAGTCGAGGCACTTGTTGCCGAACACCGTCAGCTTTTCGCCCTTCTTCGCCTTGCGGAAGAAGAGGGGGACGACGCGCTCGGAATCGTCGTACATGCCGTAGACGTTGCTGAAGCGGAAGATGACGCAGTCTATTCCGTAACACTTCTCGTAGGCGTGCACGAGGGCCTCGCCGCCGACCTTGCTGGCCGTGTAGGGGCTTTCGCAGTTCTCCACGCGCACCATGTCCTCGGTGTACGCGTCGGCGTGGACGTTGCCGTAGCCCTCGCGCGACGACGCGAACAGGAACTTCTTCACGCCGTTCTTCCGGCAGAACTCAAGCGCGTTGAAGAGCGTGACGAAGTTGTCGAGCGCGCGGTCCGGGTCTTCCACCAGCTCGTACACGCGCGCGTTCGCTCCCAGGTGGATGCAGATATCGATGCCCGTCGGGAGTTTCGCGAAATCTTCTTTCTTGCGCATGTCGCCGATGACCGTGACGGCCTGGACGGCGGGCTGCCACTTGTTCGGCACCATGTCGAACCCCACGACCTCGTCGCCCCGCATGAGGAGGGTGTCGCACAAATGGGTGCCGATCGTGCCGGAGGAACCAGTTACGAGGATCTTCATGGCGCGTATGGTAGCGTATGCCCGTGCGCCTGTCCCTGATTTTGCCCACCTACAACGAGGCGAAGAACCTGCCGGAACTCCTGCGCAGGGTCCACCAACACGCGCGGCCGCTCGAGGTCGTCGTCGTCGACGACGACTCGCCCGACAGGACGTGGGAGGTCGCGGAATCCCTGAAGGTTTCGTATCCCAACATCCGCGTCTTGCGCCGCGTCGGCAAGAAGGGGCTTTCGTCCGCCGTCGCCGACGGATGCGACCTCGCGGAAGGCAACGTCTTCATCGTGATGGACAGCGACCTGCAGCACGACCCGTCCCTCGTCTCGCAGCTCGAACAGAAAATCGAACACGGCGCGGACATCGCGGTCGCTTCGCGGTATCGCGAGGGCGGCGGTGTCGGCGAGTGGGTGCGCGGCCGGCGCTGGCTGAGCAAGATGGGCACGTATCTCGCGAGGAAGCTTCCGAACGTCGAAACCACCGATCCGATGAGCGGGTTCTTCGCCGTGCGATCGGACGTATGGCGGAAGGCGCGTCCCGCGATGGTCCCGGAAGGGTTCAAAATCCTCTTCGAACTCCTCGCGGCCGCTCCCCGCGGTTCGCACCTCGACGAGGTCCCGCTGCAGTTCCAGCTGCGCCTCCACGGCGAAAGCAAGCTTTCGATGCTCGTGCAGCTGCAGTTCTTGAAGCAGGCGCTGCGCATCGGGCTGCGACGCGTCGGGATCACCGGCGGACGGCTCTTCGCGCTTGTCGCGGTCGTCCTTGCGGCGGCGTTCCTGTGGCGCATGCACGGCATCCGGCGGTTGTACGTTTCGTCCTCCATGCGCTCCGCGGTGGCCGTCCAGCTGCGCGACGTCGCCCGCGCGAAGGGGTGGCTGCTCTCCGACATCGATCTCGAGAAGGTCGGCCCCGACGGTTCCATCGATCTCGTCCACCGCCGCCACGTCCGCGGGCCGGATCCCGCGGAATGCTGGACGATCCCGTCCACCGGGGAGCCCGTTCCATGCGCAAACTGACCGCCGCCGTCGGCCTCGAGTGTTACGCGCTCGTCCTCGCGGCGTTGCAGTGGGCGAACGGCGTCCGCACAGACGAAGCGAAGTACCTCCTCGACATCCCGTACCCGCACCCGCCGCTCGCGCGGTGGTTCCTCTCGCTCTTCGACGGCTTCGCCTGGCAGGAGCAGGCGGCGCGCATCGTTTTCGCGACCGTGATGGTCCAGGCCGCATGGCTCGTGTGGGACATGGGCAGGGCGCTCAAACCCGGCGCGCGCCTCGCGCTCTGCGCGACGTGGCTCGGGTCCGCCGCGTTCGTCTTCCAGGCGGGAACCGTCATGATGGCCGTCCTCACCGCGCTCCAAGCGCTCGTGCTCCTGCGGTGGCTCGCCCGGCCCCGGAAAGCCCTTCCGGGCGTCCCCGCCATGGGCTTCTTCTGGCTTCTGACGTTGTTCACCGCGCTCCAAGGCCTGTTGCTCGCCCCGCTCGCGGTGGCCGTCCTACGGCGCCGGAACGCCTCCTGGGCGGCAGTGGCGTGGTACGTCGGCGCCCCCGCGGTCCTCCTGGCGCTCTACGCCCTCGGCAACCCGTTCACCCTCGCGAGCTTCGTGCTCCAGGGCGGCAAGGATGCCGGCGATACAGCCGTGACCCGCGCCCTTGGCACGGGGTGGGTGCTCGTCCTCGCGGGGAGCGGCGTCGGGACGCTCGCGGGCGTCGTGGGCTTGCTGCGGCAGCGGCGATGGCCCGTGCTCGCGTCATTCGCGCTCTTCTGCGCCTACGTGTTCCTCGGCCGGTTCGATTACTACGCGATCCTCTTCCTCCCGTTCCTCGTCGCTGGCTCCGAGGTCGTTTTTCGACGCCTCCCCCTCGCCGCGGTCCCGGCGGCGGTGCTCACCCTCGCGGCGACGGTGGTCCTCGGGTTCGATCTCCGGCCGTTCTTCATCGCGAATCCCGCCCGGGACGTTTCCGCCCGGTTGGACGAAATGGGCGTCAGCGGGCTCGTGCTCATCGCGGGGGACTACGGGCACGAATGGCAGTACGGCGCTGGCACGGGCAGGGAAGTACGGTCGTACGTCGAATCCCTCCACAAGGAAGCGAACGCCATCGTCTGCACGAACGACTGCGTCGATCTCGATCCCGGCGAGTGGGTTCAGATGGACACGGCCTCGCCGGTGAAGGCGTGGACACGGGCGTTTTGACGACCGTTCAGCGCCGGCCGAAGTCGTCCTGCAACCGGACGATGTCCTGTTCGTCGCTGGGCGACGATGGATCGGTGTGCCGCCAGATTTCCGCGACGATGCCGTACGTTTCCGCGCCGATCAGGCGGTGCCTCTCCCCTTGGGCGAGGCGCACGACGTCGCCGGGAACGTGGACCGCGGGTTCCGTTTCGTCGTCCGCGAGGTTACGCATCACCTTCACCGGTCCTTCGAGCACGCGCCACAGCTCCGCTCGGCGGTGGTGGTACTGCCACGAGAGCCGCATGCCGGGGGCGACCACGAGGATCTTGGGGCTCACTTTGTTCTTCACGATGTCCTCCGCGTCCTCCCCGGGGAAGAACGCCGCGATGAACGCGCGCGATTGCGCTTCGTCGATCACGAAAAACCCGCCCCACGGGCGCGCGTCGTCCATGGAGGCGATGCGCAGGCCTTCGGCCTCGATCATGCCCCGCACGCGCGCGAACACGGACGCCTTGTCCGTCATGCGCCGTAGTATTGCCGGTACCAGGCGACGAATTTCGGCACGCCGTCCTTGATCTGCGTCTTGGGTTCGTACCCGAGCATTTTCGTCGCTTTCGAGATGTCCGCGGCGCTCTTCAGCGCGTCGCCCTTCTGCATCGGCAGGAACTCCATGTCGGCTTTCTTGCCGACCGATTCCTCGACCAGGCGGATGTAGTCCATCAGCTGCTCGGTCTTGCCGCAGCCCAGGTTGAAGATTTCCTCGTCGTAGTTCTTGTCGATCGCCGCCACGACGCCGCTCACGATGTCGTCGACATACGTGAAGTCGCGCTCCATTTTGCCTTCGTTGAACACCGGCAGCTTCTCGCCCTTCAGCAGCGCCGAGGTGAAGAGGAACAGCGCCATGTCCGGGCGCCCGTACGGGCCGTAGACGGTGAAGAAACGCAGGCCCGTGACTTTCGTGCCGTACAGCGCGTGGTACACGTGGGCCATGTTCTCGTTGGCTTTCTTGTTCATGCCGTAGAGCGACACTTGGTTGTCGACCATGTCGCCCTCCGACGAGGGGAACTTCGTGTTGCCGCCGTAGACCGAGCTCGTCGAGGCGTAGATGAGGCCGTCGATCTTCTGCAGGCGCACTTCGTCGATGACGTTGAAGAAGCCCTTGATGTTCGTGTCCACGTATTCCTCCGGATGGTCGTAGGCGTAGCGCACGCCCGCGAGCGCGGCGAAGTGCACCACGCGGTCCACGCCCTTCATCGCCGCCGCGACGGCGGCGCGGTCGAGGATGTCGCCCTTCGTGAACGAGAAGTTCGCGTTCTCCTTCAGGATTTTCAGGCGGGCTTCCTTCAGGGTGGGGTCGTAGTAGGCGTTGAGGTTGTCGAACCCCACGACCTCGTCGCCGCGCGCGAGCAGCGCCTGGCAGAGGTGGAAACCGATGAATCCGGCGGCGCCGGTGACGAGGATCTTCATGTGCCCATGGTACAGCAGGCTTCCCGTTTGTGGAGCGGCCTTCATTCATCGTTAACCTTCACATTTACACGCCCGTTACTGAACCTCTTCACGTATTGCGGAGTTTTTGACGGCACGCTGGAACTCTTCGAGGGCTTCGGCGTTGAGCGAGCGTCCGATTCGCTTGCACGCATCCACCCATCTTTGCCTGTTGCCCGGGGAGCGGTCTGTCGCGAGGGAGCGCAGCTCGTCGCCGAACGTCTGCATGGTGCGCCTCCACCTATTGAACCCCGTTGGGATCCATGCACGAGCAGCCTCGTAATCGCCGCCCTCCCCGGCGAGCGCGCACTCGATAAGCGGGGCCATCACTTCAAGGTATTCCGATTCGTTATGATTGGTTTTTACCGCGCCCCATATCCGACTCGCTTTGGAAAGCGCATCCGCACCCTGGAACACAAGTTGCTGCGTGAGTTTCCTTTTTTTAATGGCACGGGGCATGGGCATCGCTTCCGCCGTGTCGCGCGCGACTTGTCTCTCGCGGTACGCGATTTCCCTCGCGGCGTTTTCCTCGTTGTCTCGTGCCACAAGCGCTTCTAGCAATGCGCGATCGCGAAGCATGATCGCTTGTATCTCGGGTGTGGGTTGGAAATCGGGATCGTCGATTTCCTGGATCGTATACCACTCAACCAGCGGTTTGCGTATCGCCCGAAAGGCGGCGCCGGCTTTGTCGATCGCCGCGGCATCTTTGGATCGAAATGCTCGTTCGACAGCGTCCATCGATTCACCAATCTCTGCTGTGGACCCGGGAACTGGTGTGTGTTTCACGTAATATATTATACCATAAAATTAAATAATTGCAATTCTTCACATCTTCACCCCCATGCAGTAGTAGTCCAACCCGGCGTGGGCCACGGCCTCCGCGTCGTACACGTTGCGTCCGTCGAACAGGTGCTTGCCCTTCATCGCTTTGGCGACGGCGCCCAGGTCGATGCCGCGGAATTCGTCCCACTCGGTGAGCAGCACCAGCGCGTCCGCGCCCGTGGCGGCGCCGAGGGGGGAGTCCGCGTACGTCACGTCCTTCGGCAACAATGGCTTCGCGCGCTCCGCGGCGACCGGATCGAACGCGACGACCGCGTGGCCGGCCTTCGTCAGCGCGCTGATGACGTCGATGCTCGGCGCCTCGCGCATGTCGTCGGTCTTCGGTTTGAACGCGAGTCCCCACACGGCCACGCGGGCTCCCTGGGGGAGCGTGGCGAGCACGTGCTCGATGAAGCGCGCGCGTTGGTGCGCGTTGATCGAATCCGTCGCTTCGATGAGCGGCATGTGGAGCCCGTGCTCCTTCGCGGTAGCCATGAGGGCTTTCACGTCCTTCGGGAAACAGCTGCCGCCGTAGCCGATACCGGCCTGCAGGAAACGCGGGCCGATGCGGCTGTCGTGCCCGAGGCCCTCCGCGACCTCGCGCACGTTGGCGCCCGTTTTCTCGCAGAACTCGGTCATCATGTTGATGAAGCTGATCTTCGTGGCGAGGAACGCGTTGGCGGCGTACTTCACGATCTCCGCGCTCTCGCGCCCCATGAAGACGATCGGTTTGCCGACGCGCGTGATGGGGCGGTAAATCTCTTCCAAGATTTCCCTCGCCCAGCTCGGAGCCTGTGGTGAGCTTGCCGAACCATTGATGCCGACCACGATGCGCTCGGGCATGAGGGTGTCGTGCACCGCCATGCCTTCGCGGAGGAACTCGGGGTTGCTGACGACCGGGATGTCGAACGCCACCCCGCGCTTCTTGAGGGTCGCCGCCATGCGCTCTTCGCATTGTTTGCCCGTGCCGACGGGCACGGTCGATTTGTTCACGAACACGAGGTTCTTCGTCGCATGCTCGGCAACCGCGTCGACCACGGCGTACACCGCGTGCAGGTCCGCCTTCCAGTCCTTGTCGGGCGGCGTCGCCACCGCCGAGAAGACGATGTCCACGGTCGGCAGCGTCGCGACGAGGTCCGTCGTGAAGGCCAAGCGCTTGCTCGCGAGCCCGCGCTTGAGCAGTTCCTCCAGGCCCGGTTCGTAGATGGGCGAGACGCCTTTCTTCAGCAGCTCCACTTTCGCGGCGTCGATGTCGACGCCCGTGACCTCGTGTCCCAGTTCCGCGAAACACGCGGAGGTGACGAGTCCAACATAGCCGGTTCCTACTACTGCGATCTTCATAGATTCGTTGTCACCCCGGGCGAAGCCGAGGGGTTCATGCCGACGGAGTCTACAGGCACAAAAAAGGCCCCGGTAGGGGGCCCCTTTTGGAATTCTTAACGAAGAATTACAGGTCTTCGCCGCGGACCGTCTTGCGACCGTTCGCGTTGGCGCGCTCGATGGCCTTGGCCAAGAGCCATTCGCCCAGACCGCTGACGTAGTCGGCGAGGTCGCCGGACGCCATCATGTCCTTACCGTTCACGTATTCCTTGATCTTGGAGGCGACCACGACGCCGACCTTGCCCGTGTTGAAGGCGAGGAGATCGGAACCGCGGACCGTCTTGCGATCGTTGGCCTGTGCGGCCTTGACCGCGAGACCCAGCCACATCTCAACATGCTTGCTGAGGTGCTCCGGGAGATCACCGGCGGACATCATGCCCTTGCCGTTGACCATTTCCTTGACCTTGGAGGCTACGACGTAGCTCATGGGGGGAGGGGAAAAATGGATAAGCGGGAGGGATTCTAGGCGCCCGGAACGCACCCCCGCAAGCCCCATTGGCGTAATGGCGTAAAAATTCCATGGAGAATAAGGAGGTACATGCAATTGACGGATCCCGAAGCGGGCTCGCCGTAGCACAAGGTCCGAAACGGCTGACATGGCGTTTTAGGACGAATGCTGGCGTTTCCTGTGGGTTCCGGTTAGGCTCCCCCTCGCCACGGAGAGGTGGCTGAGTGGTCGAAAGCGCACGACTCGAAATCGTGTATCCCGGAAA
>CAZIQM010000005.1:0-33857 GCA_964541635.1 uncultured Candidatus Peribacteria bacterium
GCGCGCGATCTGGAAGTAGCGGTCGAGGCCGCCGACCATGCTGAGCTGCTTGAGCTGCTGGGGCGATTGGGGGAGGACGAAGAAGTTGCCGGGGTACGTGCGCGACGGCACGACGTATTCGCGCGCGCCTTCCGGCGTGCCCTTAATGAGGCACGGCGTGTCGATCTCGATGCAGCCTTTCTCCGTGAAGTACGTGCGGATGATCTGGAAGATCTTGCTGCGGAGCATGATGTTTTTCTGCATCCGCTCGCGGCGGAGGTCGAGGTAGCGGTACTGCAGGCGCAGTTCCTCGTTGGCTTCCTTGTCGCCGTCGATTTCGAACGGCGGGGTCTTGGCTTCGTTGAGGACGACGAGCTCGGTCGTCACCAATTCGATGGCGCCCGTCGCCTGGTCCGCGCGCTCGGCGCCGGCGATGCGCTTCTTCACCGTGCCCGTGATCTTGAGCACCCACTCGGGGCGCACCTTCTCGGCCTGGGCGAAGATGGCTTTGTCTTCCGGTTGGATGACCACCTGCGTGAAGCCGTAGCGGTCGCGCACGTCGAGGAAGATGAGGCCTCCGTGGTCGCGGCGGCGGTTGACCCACCCGCAAAGGGTGACGGTCTGGCCGACGTTCGATTCGCGGAGTTCTCCGCAGGTGTGGGTGCGCAGCATAGCCAGCAGAGGATACAGAAAAGGCCGTCCGGCCAAAAGACCCCGAAAGCGTCAATCCGTCACTTCTTCCCCACCTTCTTCGTCGCCCAGAGCTTCGTGATCTCTTCCTTGAACTCCTCCACGTCGGTGAATTCGCGGTGGATGGAGGCGTACCGGATGTACGCGACCTGGTCGATTTTCTTCAGTTCCTTCATGAGGTCTTCGCCGAGCTGGCTGCTCGGCACTTCGGGGCCGCCCGCGACCCACTTCTCCTCGAGCTTCGCGAGCATCTTCTCCACCTGGTCCTGCGTGACCGGGCGTTTGGTGCACGCCAGCCACACGCCGCGTTCGATCTTCGACCGGATGTACGGCTCGCGCGTGCCGTCGCGCTTGATGACGATCAGCGACGTCTCCTGGCGTTCGAACGTGGTGAAGCGGTGGTCGCACTTGGGGCATTCGCGGCGCCGGCGCACGGCTTTGCCTTCCTCGCTCACGCGGGAATCGATGACGGCCGTGTCCTCGCTCTTGCACATCGGGCACTGCATGGCCCCAGTGTATCACTCGCGTTTCGGGCTTCCCATGGCCGCGGAGCGCGCCTGGGACCGCAGCATCGACATGCGGTGGAGCTGCTCGCGTATGCGCGGCGTGTAGTGGATTTTGAGCTCTTCGTTGCCGTGGAGGATGAGCGTCCCGAAGCCGAACAGGTTCTGGAACGGGCCGTGTTGGTTCATCGTCACGTCGCTGAGGCTCCATAGGTCGATCGTTTGCCGGTCGTCGATGAGCAGGAGCGTTTTCTTGATGCGGTAGATCTTCTGGTCCGTCACGACGATGACGTAGAGGAAGTAGCGGTACACCCGCGCGAGGACGAATAGCTGCAGCAAGAGGTACGTCCAGGTGGAGATCGTGAGGAGTAGCCGGCGCGTGTCGTCGTCCGGCATGTCGGACAGGAGCCAGACCGAGAGTCCGTAGAGCGCCGTGCCGAGGACGATGAGCTGGAGCGTGCGAGCGAGCCGCATCCAATGTTGGCGGAAGAAGAATTGGAGGTGCTCGCCCGGGTGTTTGCCCGGGAACGATTCCGCCGCCGTCGGTTGGCGTCGGTTTTTCACCATAGCCACAGCACGGAAAGGACGATCCAGGCGACGAGGATGACCGCATGAAGCACCGCCACCAGGCGCATGCGCCCCAGCCGGAAAAACCCGAGTTGCGACGTGTCCTGGTCGGCGGGGAAGATGACGGGATCGACCCGTCGCCGGAACAATCGCCACAGCACGAATTCCCCGAGCAGCGCCGTGCAGGCGAGGGGGGCCAGGGTGAGGACGAGCTCTGTCATCGGAACTCAATAGTCTCCTCCTTTCGTCGAACGGGTCAAGTTTTTCATACGTCGGCGTACTTCCCGAGCACCTCGTCGATGCGCTGTTCCAACAGCGGCGACATGGCCACGGTGACGGGCAGCGCGACGAGTTGTTCGCCGATTTTCAGCTGCACTGTCTCTGTGCCGGGGTAGCGCAGCAGCACTTCCTTCAGGTCGAGCAGCAACTGCTTCGGCGCGCGGGCGGGGAGCGTGACGGTGTTGATGGAAATGCCCGCCGTGCCGGATTCCTCCACTTGCGTCGCCGACGGTTCCGCGGACGCGTTCCCCCCGATCCCCAGGGCGCGCAGCGGCTCGTCCAGCGGCATGCCACGCAGGATCCACGAGCTCACGGGGCCGTGGAATTCGTCCGCCGTCGCTTCGGCTTCCGCCGTCGGCGCCGCTTTCGTCTTGGCGCCGGCGACGACCTCCCCTTCGTCGTTCACCGCGTCGACGGTTTCTTCCTCCTCGCGCCTGACCCGCACGATGCCCTTCGCGGCTTCCTCTTCGTCGAAGAGTCCGTCGGTCTTCGCGCGTTGGATCATGGCCGAGAGCGACGAGCGCTTCACCGCGTCGACTTTCATCTGGAGCGCGCCTCCGCGTTGGTCGATGACGCCGCCGACCACGAGGACCGTGTCGGGCTGCTCGAGGACCGCGGCCGATTCGGCGTAGGTCTTCGGGAACAGCGTGATTTCCATTTTTCCCGTCGGGTCTTCGAGCATGACGATCGCCATCGTGTCGCCCTTCTTCGTGCGGAGCTTCTTCACGCTTTCGACGATGCCCGCCAACGTGGCCTTCTTGCCCACGTTCTTGCTCGTGAGGTCGGCGATCATGTTGGCTTTACGGGCGATGTATTTCTTCAGGCCCGCGAGCGGGTGGCTCGAGACGTAGAGGCCCAGCGTTTCCTTCTCCCATTCCAATTTCTGCTGCGGGGTGGCGGGCGGGGTGGCGGGGAATTCGATGTTCGCGCGTTCCACGCCGGCGTCGAGGCCGTCGAGGAGGGATGCCTGCCCGCCCGTGGAGCCCTCCGCGCCCTTGCCGTAGGCCACCACCACGTCGTAATGCTCCACGATCGTGCGCCGCTCGACGAACGAGTCGAGCGCGCCGGCCTTGCCGAGCGATTCGAGCAGCTTCTTGTTCAGGATCTTGCCCGGGAGGCGGCTCGCGAAGTCCTCGATGCTGGTGAAGTGTCCGCCGCGCTTCCGCTCGGCGATGAGCTCGTTCACGGAACCCTCTCCCACGCCCTTCACCGCGCTGAGCCCGAAACGGATGGACCATTCTCCGCCTTTCTCCGCCGGGGGGATCACGGTGAACGCGCTGAACGATTCGTTCACGTCCGGCGGGAGCACCTTGATGCCCATCGCGCGCGCTTCCTCGATTTCGATCATCACGCGCTCGGTGTCGTCGGCGTCCGACGAGAGCAGCGCGGCCATGAACTCGGCCGTGTAGTTGGCCTTGAGGTACGCGGTTTCGTACGCGATGCGCGCGTAGGCGGCGCCGTGGGATTTGTTGAAACCGTAGCCGGCGAACGGCGTGATGACGTCGTCGAAAATCTTGATCGCGAGCTTCTCCTCGTACCCCTTCGCCTTCGCGCCGTTGATGAATTTCTCGCGTTGGGCGTCGAGCTCTTTCTTGATCTTCTTGCCGATGGCGCGGCGCAGCAAGTCGGCCTCGCCGAGGGAGAACCCGGCGAACACGCGGGCGATCTGGAGGATCTGCTCTTGGTAGATGCCGATGCCGAACGTGGGTTCCAGGACGGGGCGCAGGTCGTCGTGCACGTACGCGACCGCCTCCTGGCCGTGTTTGCGCTTGATGTAGCTCGGGATGTAGTCCATCGGGCCCGGGCGGTACAAGGACACCATGGCCGTGATGTCGTCGAATTGCGTGGGTTTCAGCTGCTTGAGGTAGCGGCGCATGCCCGCGGATTCCAACTGGAACACGCCGGTCGTGTCGCCGTGCTGGAGCAACTGGTACGCCGCCTTGTTGTCGATCGGGATCTTCGAGATGTCGATGGTCTCGCCCCGGGTGTTCTCGATGATCGCCAGCGCCGTCTGGATGACGGTGAGGTTCATGAGGCCGAGGAAGTCCATTTTCAGGAGCCCGAGCGACTCGAGCGGTTTGGCGGAGTACTGCGTGATGATCGTGTGCTCGTCCTTCGGCGCTTTCTGCAACGCGGTCCACTGCGTGGTCGGCGCGGGAGCGATGATGACGCCGCACGCGTGCACCGAGACGTGGCGCGCCTTGCCCTCGAGCTTCAGCGCCGCGTCGATCACCTTGCGGTAGAGCTCGTTGCTCTCGTACGCCGATTTCAGTTCGGGGACCTCCAGCGCTTCCTTGAGCTTCGTTCCCGGGCGTTCGGGGATCAGCTTCGCCAGGCTGTTCATTTCGAGGAAGGGGATGCCGTACGCGCGGCCGACGTCTTTCACCGCGGCGCGGGCGGCGAGCGTCCCGAAGGTGCAGATCTGGGCCACGCGGTCTTCGCCGTACTTCTGGCGGACGTAGTCGAGCACTTCGTCGCGGCGCGTGTCGGCGAAGTCCAAATCGATATCCGGCATCTGTACGCGTTCCGGGTTGAGGAAGCGCTCGAAGAGCAGGCCGTGCTCCATGGGATCGATGCCGGTGATGCCCAGCGCGTACGACACCATCGAACCGGCGGCGCTGCCGCGGCCCGGCCCCACCGTGATGCCGCGCCTGCGCGCTTCGGCCATGAAGTCCTGGACGATGAGGAAGTACCCGGCGAAGCCGACCTGGATGATGACCGAGAGCTCGTAGTCGAGGCGTTCGCGGTGGCCCTCCGGGGGGTTCGGGTAGACGCGTTTGAAGCCGTCGTCGGCCAACTTCCTCAAGAAGCTTTCCTCCGTGAATCCCTCGGGAATGGGGAAGATGGGGATGCGGTTCTTGCCGAACTCGAACGTGACGTTGCAGCGGTCGGCGATGACGCGTGTGTTCTCGAGCGCTTCGGGCACGTGCGCGAACGCCTTCTCTATCTCCTCGAACGGACGCATGGAGAAATCGGAATCGCGCATCGAGAAGCGTCCGGGATCCGCGATGTTCGCGCCCTTCTGGATGCAGAGGAGGATGTCGTGCGCCTCGGCGTCGTCCCTGCGGCAGTAGTGGCTGTTGCAGGTGGCGACGAGCGGCACGCCCCATTCCTTGCCGTAGCGGACGAGCTGCTGGTTCACCTCGGCCTGGCCGCTGACGCCCGGCAGGTCCATGAGCTCGTAGTAGACGTTCTCCTTCCCGAACCACTTCCAGTACTGCTCAGTGAGCGCCTTGATGCGGTCCGCGTCCTCGATGAGCGCGGCCTGCCCGATGGCGCCCGTGATGGGCCCGCTGAGGCAGATGAGTCCTTTGCCGTACTTCGTCAGCAGTTCGTCGTCGACGCGCGGCTTGTAGTACATGCCGTCCATCGCGCTGATGGTCGCGAGCTGCAGGAGGTTCTGGTAGCCCTCGTTCGTTTCGGCGAGGAGGGTGAGGGGAAAGCTCTTCGTGTCCGTGCCCGCTTCGCGGTCATGCCGCGTGCGCGCGGCGACGTAGGCCTCGAGGCCGAGGATCGGCTTGAGTCCGTTCTTGCTCGCGTACTGGTAGAACTCCACGAGGCCGTAGAGGTAGCCCTTGTCGGCCAAACCCACCGCCGTCTGCCCGAGCTCCTTCGCGCGCAGCACGACCTCCTCCGGGCTCGGGAGGGCTTCCAGCAGCGAGTACGTGCTGTGGTTGTGCAGGTGGACGAAATCCTCGGGTTTCACCCCCGTAGTATACCTGGTCCCGCGTTATTTCGGCGGCAGGATTTCGTCGCAATTCGACGGCAGTTGGATGGGGTTGCCCTTCTCGTCGTCGACCTGGATGCACGCCGCCAGCGCGCACGTCTTCCAGCGCGGGTTCTTCTCGGAATCGCCCAGGAATTCGCCGTTCGTGTAGGGGAAGCACGCGTCCTGCTGGCTGATGCGGATGATCTGCTCGAGGCTCTTTTGGCACGTGCGGAACACGCAGGTGCGGCGCAGGAAGTACGCGAAGTCGATGATGAACGCGCGCACGCCCTGGGGTTTGCTCGCCAGGCGGGAGAGCTCGCCGATCGACGCGCGCATGTCGCTGAGCGCGTCGGCGATTTCGAGCTGGCTGTCCGTGGCCTCGGGGAACACGGTTCCTTCCTCGCGTCCTTGGATGCCGCTCACCGAGCGGAAGAACGACCGCAGTCCGGTCCGCGCCCCGATGAGGAGGCTGTCGTCGAGCGCGCGCTTGGACGATTCGCTCCCGTTCGCGGGGAGGTCTTCCGTGCGGGTCCACTGCTCGTCTGTCGTGCGCGACAGCCCGTCGTCGATCCGCTTCTGGAGGAAATCCTCGAGGAGCGTGAGGTGGTCGGTCGGGTACGAGAACGGCCCGCGCAGCGACCGTTTGGCGATGGTGGGGGAGCTCGTGTCGCGGATGCAGTCGCCCGCGTCCTTGGACGCGCAGAATTCGTTCGAACCGCACCGCAGCAGGTCGTCGCCGCTGCACACGCCGAGGCGCTCCTGGCAGCCGATGATCGTCTTGTGCTCGCGTTCCGACACCGGTCCGGGCGCCTGGCCGCCCGAGCCGTTCGAATCATCCGTCGCCGATTGCAACAGCGGGATGATTTTCCGGTACTCGTCGATCTGCTCCTCGATCTTCTTCAGTCCTTGCAGTTCCGCTTCCGCGAAGGGCATGCCGGCGGACGTGTTGAAGACGATGGGCGCGAGGATCGTCGCGTCGCATCCGTAGCCCGTCATGCGCGGCGGGGTGTAGTCGGAGTGGAACGGGCACAGCGGCTCGTCCAATGCTTCCGGCGGTTCGCGGTCGAAGATGCGCTGCCCCTCCCAGGTCCTGTCCGCGTAGCTGCCGTCGGCGCTGCCCATGGTGAGCTGGGCGTAGCGGCCCTGCAAAAACAGCATGAGCGACTGCAGCTGCATGATCCCGAAGAACGACCCGCGCTCGTACTGCTTGTCGAGCTCCTCGCGCACTTTCTCCATTTTGCACTCGATGAGGATCTGGTCGTAGCGGAGGCACGCGGTGGCCGTTTCGAGGTCTTCCGTCCGCTGGGAGAGGTGCTGGCGCGAGTCGATGACGCGGGCCAACGTGCCCGCGATGCTGCGCGCCCAGAATGGCGCGTTCAACGGGAAGAAATCGTCCGGCGCCAGCGACTCGTTCGCGTATTCGATGCCGTCGTCCGCGCGGTCGAGCACCTTCTGCACGTAGTGTTGCGAGATCGCCTGAGCGTTATCGAACGGGCCGCAGTCGACGGCGCCGGCCGCGACCGGGAGCAGCAGGAGGGGAATGCCGACGAGCAGGCGCAGCGGGTGCTTCACAGCGCGAGGGGGCACATGTTGGTCGGGAACGTCACCGTGATCGCTTCTTTCAGGAGCTTGTTCGCCAACGCCACGACCTCCGAGAGCGTGCGCGTCCCGACGCGCAGGTACTGGCCCTGCATGTCGGTGCCGATGCGCGAGCCGAGGCCGGAGGCAAGCTGTTCCGTCAGGATCGTGGCTTCTTCCTGCTCGTCGATGTTCATGCTCAAGGCGAACTCGGTGGACGCGGGGTCCCCGAGCGGGATCGCCAAGCGCCGCGACGGCGAGAACGCGCAGAGGTGCGGGGGCGTAGCCGCCGGCAAGCCCTGCAGCTGGCACAGGGCGTTCTCCAGCGTGTGGGCCACGAGCTCCGGCCGGTACGACGGCAGCGGCGGGCTGGTTGCCGGAACGGAGCGCAGCAGCGTGCCGAGCGCGTCGCCGGTGTCGGGGTCGTCGTACGGGAAGGCTTCGTCGCCCACGGTGGCGGGCGAGCGGCCCGCGGTCAGGCGGTGCAACTCCAGCGACTCTTCCACGCACTGGCCGATGTAGCACGCGTTGTTGCCGATCGTGTTCTTGTACGTCGTTTCCGTCCCCGGGGTGCAGATGGGGCGTTGCCGTTCGATCGTCCGCATGCGGGCGCGCACTTGGGCGTCCATCTTTTCGGTCCGCTGCGCGATGTCCTCGCACGATTCGGGGACGTCGGCGGGGTTGCCTTTCGCGAGGCCGAAGATCTGGTCCACGAATTCATCCGGATACGCGGTGATCGACGGGCACGAGAACGATTCGTCGTCGAGGACCAGTTGGCAGCTGCGGTTGCGTATCGCTTCCATGCACGCCTGCTCGTCCAGCCGCACGCCCGCGAGGGTGTTTTTCTGGTCCAGGACCCCGTCGGCGAAGAATCGTTTACACAGCACGCTCGCAGCCGCGCCCTCCGCGGCGCAGCACGTTTTCTCACGCTCCTTTTTGTCTTCGATTTCGTAGTACGCCTTCCCGGTCGGGCTGTTGCAGAGGTACTGCGCGTGCGTCAGGGCGAATTGCGCCATGTACGTCGCGGGTATTCCCGAGCCGTCGTCGATGCACACGGGGATCGTCTTGCCCTGGCGGCTGTCGGTGAAGGAGAAGAATTTCTTGCCGCGGAACGAACACGCGCCGCACGACACCTCGACCGTGCATCCTTCGGCCTGGGGTTTCTGCCACCCGATTTCGCGGCACACGTCGGCGCCCGCCACGGTCAGCGTCGGTTTTTCGTCGAGGGTGCACGAGACGAGCGTGATGACGTTCTCGCCGTCCTGTTGGCCCGCGTCCTGCGTCGGGGGACAAAGCTGTTCGCTCGTGGCCTTGAACGGACGGCAGAGATAGCCCCGTTGCGCGACCGCCATGGAGCACAAGCCGCGTCCGTCGATGGGTTCCTTCGCCCCAAGCGGCGCCGGGCTGCCGTCGTCGTTCGACGACCGCGGAGTGGCGGGTTCCGGCGGATAGCGGCCGCCGAGGATGGGGCTGTTCACGTCGCCGACGCCCGGCTCGTACTTCGAGCTCAGGAGCGACGGAAGCACCGGTTCGATCGGGTACTTCCACGCGACGCCGGCGTCGCCGAGCCAGTTCTTTTCGCCCACGCCGGGTTCGTACTTCCCGGCGTCCATGCGCGCCCACACCACGACGTTCTCCGGCAGGAGGTCCGTCAATTCCTTGGGGAACAGGAAGTACGCCACCTCGCCTTCCGCCAACGGGGGATCGAACGCCTTCGGGCCGCGCGGCAATTTGCTCCACAGCGCTTCGAGGTACACGCCCGCCTTGAAATCGTTTTTGAAGAGGTACTGGCGCTCGGTTCCCGGGCCGCTGAGGCCGTCGTTCAACGGCGGCGGGTACGTCGGGCTGCGGGCGCCCGAACGCAGCAGCGCGCCGTATTGGTAGTACGCCATCTGCGCCACGCCGTATTCCTGGTTGAGGCCGCCCTCGTCGATCGTGAGCGCTCCGGCCAGCGCTTGGAACGGCTCTTTGATTGCGGCCACTTCGGATTTCGTGAGGATTCTCGTGCGCACCAACACCGCGCCGCTCACGGTTTGCTTCACGCTGCCCGTGCCCGCACGCCAGATGTTCAGGATGCCCGACAGGTCGGTGGCCAGATGGAAGGGGCGGCCGGGGAATTCGGTGAGCGGCAGCTCCTGCGCGGAACTCGCGCGCATGAGCGCCCGGCCGAACACGCGCAAGTCCTGCTCCTCTTCCGCGAGGAGTTGGATGTTCTTCAACGCGCGGTCGCACTCGGCGATGTTGTCGCGCTTCCATTCGACTTCCATGGCATCGTCGTCCACCGCGCACGCGAGCCAGGGCTTTCCCCGGATCGCGTCCTTCACTTCGTCGAGGCCCATGCCCCATTTGTCCTGGTAGACGCCCTGGAGGAATTCGACGACGGGTTCGTCGACCTGGTCCTCCTGGCCGTGCTCCTTCGTGACTTGTTCGCGGAAAATCTCGTACAGGTTCGTGTCGGCCGCCGCCGCGGTGAGCGGGACCAGGAGGGCCGTGCCTGCGATGGTGGCGAACAGGCGCTTCATTCGGGGAGGTCTCGGAGGGAACCGCGGGCGTCCCACACTTTCGGCATGCACGACGCGGATTCGGCCATGAGGCCGGTCGCGTTGCGCAGGTCCAGCGAGGCGCGTTTCAGGCACTCCAGCTCGGCGGTGAGCGGGCGCATGCGGTCGATGCCCCCGATGAACGCGAGGGTCCGCTCGAGCGCCGGGCGCGCCGTTTCGATTTCGTTCTCGATGAGCGCCTGCTGGCGTTGTTGTTCCTGGCTGAGGTCGGCGCTGGGCATCGTCGTCACGTCCTCGTCGTTGACCTTCCCGGTCGTGCCCCGTTCGCGGATGATGAACACCTCGAGGAATTGTTGGCGCCGGTAGAGGGCGCACTCGTACGCGCGCAGGTGCTCGAGCAACACCGACCCTAGGTCCGCTTCGGACAATTCGGCCGCGCGCGACGGGCCCCACTCCGGGAGCCTCGCCGCGAGCGACGAGAGCGCGGACGAAGGCGTGAGCAGCCCGCGGTAGTCGTTGGCCGTGCACGTGAGGGGAAGCGTGTTGACGTCCGCCAGGTCGTTCACGTGCGCGTCGATCACGCCCGCGACGGTGAGGTGGTACTCATTGATCATCGCCTCGAGGCGGGTCGTGTCGAAGATGCCGTCGTTCCCTCCGCAGCCTGGGAGCTTGAGGATGCTGTTGCCGGCGTCGGGCTCCAGCGATCCGCATCCCGCGAGGAGGACGGTCGCGACCATGCCGAGGATGGCGAGGCGTTTATTCATTGCACTCCGCGGAGAAGCACGGGATTTCCTTCAGTCCGCCGAGCATGCGGACCGTTTGCCAGAGGGGTTCGATGATCGGGAACCGGAACTGCACGAGGAACTCCTGGAACATGCCCGCGAATTGCGCGAGCGAACGGTAGCTGGCGTCGTACGACCCCGTGAGCATCAACACCTGCATCTCGCGTTCGACCAATTGTTTCCGCGCTTCCATGCACAGGCCGGGCATTGCCTGGAGGAAAGTCGGCGACGGATCGATGCACCGTTCCATGACGGGGAACGTCATCGGCAGGCAGCCGTCGAGGGTGATCGTCACCTTTTCGCCGGGCTTCTTGCTGGGCGATTCCGCGGCGAGCGCGCAGATCGCCCGGAGCCGGCACTGCAGCGCGCGGACGGATTGCACGATCGGCTCGATGAGGTCGCTCGAGGGCGTTTTGCGGATTTCGAAAATGCCCCGCCGCGGGAGTTTCACGCACGACGATTGCACCTCCTGCGAATTGTTCGCGCAGAGGAGGTCGGATTCGCCCTTCTTGTCCATGTCGTCGTCCGACCACGTTTCGCCGTCGAACTCGTCCGAGGGCGACGTCCATTCGTCCGGGCCGGTCTTCACCCACGGGTCGCCGTCGAAATCGTAGAACACGCTCGTGAGGGGCGCGTCCTTCGCCTTCGGATGTCCGAAGAGCACCGCGCGTTCGAGGCGGTGTTCGCGGCCGAAGGCGTCGTAGAGGTCCGTCAGGCACGCCGCGCCGGTGGGCGTCGCGGGAAGACCCTGCGCGAGGGCCGACGCGGGCGCGGCGGCGACGCAGGCGGCGAGGCCGATGGCAACGAGGCGTCGGATCATGGCAGGAGGCGGATGGTGGGGAAGCCCTGCAGCGGGGCGGGATCGTCGTCGTGCGGCGAGAGCAGGATCGGGTCGACGTCGCCGAGCGGCGGGGGCTGCGTGAGCTTGATGATCTTCAGTTTCAGCGCGTCGATGGGCGCGTCGTTGGCGCTGGATCCGCGCACTTCCCACCGGAAGCCGGGGTCGGAGCGCTCGGGATTCAGGATCTGGCAGGCGTCGTCCTCGGGCAGGCATACGGTCGCTTCTGTCCGCGGCATGCCGACCGATTTGAAGTCGTCCTTCAGCTGCACCAGCGGGCGCGACCCGATGCGCAGCACGCGTTCCCACAGGTCCATCTCCACGTGCTGGCATTGGTTGGTGTCCCATTCCTTGCACTTCAGTTCCTGCTTGAGGTTCTTCTCCTTGTTCAGCTCTTCGAAGTTCGGTTGTGCAGGATCGAGCTTCGTGACGGGCCCGATGCTTCCCCAGAACTTCTTGTAGCGCTCGTTCATGCCTTTGAGGATCGTCAGCATGTCGGCCAACGCCTGTTTGCTCCGGCCGATGAAGTCCTCGCTGAGGGGCGGGGGCGGTTCCTGCGTCGGGGGATTCGAGAGCTTGTTGTCGACGCGCGGCATTTTGCCGATGGCTTCCTTCATCGCGTCGCGGACCAGTTGGATGTCCGGCAGTTCCGCGAGCTTCCTCGGCGTGGGCGGGGAGGGGATGTCGATGCGGATCTGGATCGGCTTCAGCACGGGGATCTTGATCGTGCCGCTCATGGCGGTCACCGCGGAGAAGTCGATGATGACGTCTTCCGGCCGGGCGACGGTCGGGAGCTGCGGGAGGTCCAACTCGCTCGTTTCGACCTTCCCGTTCGTTTCCCCTTTCGCCTTTCGTGAGGGGAGCCAGGGGTCGAGCAACGAGTACACCGGCGACGTGTAGCGCTGGTTCATGCACCAGGGGAGGTTCGTGCGTTCGTGCATCTCGACCACCTGGGCCTGCGCTTTGCGCCATTCCGGGAGCAGTTCGAGCTCGGCGCGCTCGCGCCCCTTGATGAGCGCCTTCAGCTTCCCTTCGTTGTCCTTGAACCACGTGGCGATGGGTTCCAACAGGCGGCGTTGCAGGTCCAGCGTCGCGCCGGCGGTCTCGGACAATTCGGCGCGCAGCTCGCGCACGTCGTCGATGCGCTGAGCGTACTCCTCCAGGCGTTCCATGACTTTCTTCACGTCCTCCGGCGCGTCGTCGCAGTTCTTCGCGGAGTTTTCCGCCTTGTACCATTCGCACCAGTCGCGGGCGCGCGAGCGGAATTCCGCGGGCGAGCCCATCGGCACCACCACGGGGATCGGCTCTTCCTCCACGTGGAGCAACACCGACCGCTCGATGTACGCCAGTGCCGTGCCGAGCACGTCTTCGTCGGCCTCGAGCTGCAGTTCGATGCGGTCGCTGCGGTCGGCGCGTTCGATCGAAATTTCCGAACCCGCCTGCGTGGCGAGGAACGGGTCGTTGGGATCGAGGCCCATGAACCACGCGCTCGGGAGGATGATCCGCAGGACGGGCGCGCGCATGATCGCGGACATGCGCGTCTGTTGCGCCTGCCACCAACGGACGTAGGCCCGCGGCTTGGCCGTGTCGTCGAACGCGCGCATCAGGTTGCTCTCCGCGAGGAGGCGTTCGTCGTTGATCTGCGGCGTGGCTTTTTGCTTCCCGTCGTCCAACTCGTCGTACGCCAGGAAGACGTTGCCGAGGTCCCTGCCGTACCAGTTCTCGAACAGCTTCTCGTTCACGAACGAGAACGCGCCGCCGAGCTTTTGGTACCACGTGTCGGTGTCGATGTTGTAGTCGCCCGGCACTGGGGGATCGTCCGTCGGCTCCGTCGGGCCTCGCGGGCCGCCCGGGCGCTGGTTGCCCGGCTCCGTCGGGTCCCTGTCCTTCACCTCGCCCTCTTGGTATTCACCTTTGCCTTTCTGGCTGTCCTTCATCCCCTCGACGTCGATGTTGATGACGCAGCGCCGGTCCTTCTCCTTCGTCTGGTGGTACTTGGGGTCGAACTCGTCGTAGAACCCGTAGCACGCGACGTCGAAATTCTTCGTCGAGACGTCATCGGGCACGTGCGCGTCGAGCTTCTTGCGGTTGTAGCCCGCGCCCGAGTAGTGACGGTAATACGATTGGTAGGCGGGCTTCTGGTCGTCGTCCAGGACATGTACGCATTCGTCCGTCGCCCCTTCGCCGCAGCGGCATTCCTGGCCCACGCACTTTCGCGAGTTCGCCCATTCCTCGCGCTCGCGCACGGGCATGTCGCACGCGACGTTGCGGTCGTCCTCGTCCACGCGTTCGTCGGTGCAGATGTACTTGCGCCCGCGGTCTTCGTCGTCGCAGGTCTTCACCGTTTTCCAGTCGAAGATCGGGTCGCCGTTGTTGTCCGCGCCGACGATCGTGATGAAGGTTTTGTCGTACGGATCGAGGCAGTCCTCGTACACGAACCGGTTCAGGTACTGGCAGAACTCGTAGCACGACGGCGGCGATTCGTACTCCACCGAATCCTTGTCCGACGCTCGGATGGGCCCGTCGGGCGTCAGAGCCGGTTCGTCCGGCCAGCGGTTGCCTTCCATGCGCCAGCGGCACGCCGGATCCTCGAAATACGGGTACTGGAAGGTGTGTTTTCGTTGCTCGTACTCCGGCACCCATCCGACGAAATTGAGGTCGAAGTCGTACTCGTCCCAGTTCTGGACGAAGTCCCACGTGTCCTTGTCGATGCTGTCTTTCTTCTGTTCGCACGGCGTCGTGAGGCCGTCGGCGCTGTTGGGGTACTGGTACTCGTTGTCGGGATCGTCGTCATCGTCATCGCGGTCGTAGCGCGTGCCCATGCCGCTCGTGAGGTCGCCGAACCACCGGTAGTCGCGTCCGGGAACGCCCCACACCTTCGGGATGTAGCTGCCGTCGTCGTCGTCCGGGAAGCCGTCGCCGTTCTCGTCGCCTTCGCCGATCGAAATCTGCTTGTCCCATCCGCCGCACATCGCGGCTTCGAGGTACTCGGGAATCGATTTCGTTTCGCCGCCGCCGCGCAGCACTTCTTTCACCTGCTTGATGGAGGTCGGGCGCCCGTCGGGGATGGTGTAGGGCGCCCGCGCCGAGGCCGCCTGCACGATCGACAAAACCGCCACCAGAAGCCCCATGCGCGCGATCGATCGCATGGGGTCGATTGTACCGCAGCGGGATGCCGTTCCTTGAATAGAACCAGGTGGTTTCGCCACAGACCGTCCCAATGTCCAATCAATCCTGCGCCCAGCGCGGTCCCAAGCGCATGACCGCGCCTTGTGGCGCGTCGTCGAAACGCGGTACGCTCGTTCCCCATTTCCCGACTCCACCCATGTTCTCGCTCAACCGCGTCACGCTCATCGGCTACCAAACGCAGCCCGTCCAGGTGCGCCAAACGCCCTCCGGGACGAGCGTCACGGACCTGAACGTCGTGGTGCCGCAGCAGATCCGCACGGAAGCGGGCGAGACGATCGCGAGCAAGAGTTTCCACACGGTCACCCTGTGGGGACCCGTCGCGGAAGTCGCCGGGCAGTTCATCCGCCCCGGCACGCACGTGATGGTCGGCGGACGGCTCCAGACCGACAGTTGGGAGGACGAGAAGACGGGGGAGAAGCGGTCCAAGACGAAAGTCGTGGGCAGCGAAATGATCATTTTGGACCCGAAAGCGGGCCAGATGGAGGCTCCCACGAGCGAAGCGCTCGCCGGCGGCGTGAACCGCGCCGAGGTGATCGGCAATGTGACGAAGGACCCCGAAATGCGCACGACCACGAGCGGCCAGAAGGTGCTCACGATCGGCGTGGCGACGAACGACCGCTGGAAGGACAAGAACAGCGGCGAGATGAAGGAGAAGTCGGAGTTCCACAACGTGGTGATCTGGGGGAAGCTCGCCGAGGACGTCGCGCGCAACGTGAAGAAGGGCGTGCGCGTCTATGCCGCGGGCCGCGTCCAGAGCCGCAGCTGGGAAACGCCGACGGGCCAGAAGCGCGTCTCGACCGAAATCGTCGCGGAGCAGGTGTCGATGCTCGGCGTGAAGAACACCGTCGCCTCCGAATCGCTCCGCGCGGACGCGGGCGAAGCGGGCTTCCGCCAGTCCTCGCCGAAGGATGACTTCGCGCAGGAGCCGGTCGCCGCCGGAGCCGTGCCGAACATCCCGACGATCGAGTACAAGTCGGAAGTGTCGGTGGAAGATCTGCCGTTCTGAAGACATGGGTAAAACCCCTCCTTGGACATCCTTGGAGGGGTTTTTTAGTTCGGTCGTCGCGTTTCAGCATCATTTGTCGACCATGGTGTAGCGCGACGGGATCCGGGTTTCGCGTTGTTTCCATCCGACGAACAACAGGGTGCGCAGCGCGTCCATTTTCTTGGTCGATCCTTCGATCCAGAAAATGGGGGCTCGCACGGACAGAGCCGACCCGAACGCGAGCGAATACGTGATGGTCGATTTTTTATCGCCGCGCGCGACTTCGCATGCGACGCGGTCGAAGTCGTCGCCGACGAGGTCGAGACGGTCGGTCACCGTCCGCCAGTTTTGCGCGAAATCGCGGAGAAAATCGGCTAGTTGCTCGACCGACTGGTGTAGCAAGAAGGTTTCCATTGAACGCCGCATTTCGGGAGTGCCGAAATTACAGCATTCAACCCTGATCCTTTCTCTCATGTAACGCCGCGCCAGATCGAACGTACGCACGATCGACATTTTGGCCATACTCTGGACTCCATACGGGGAATGATTTGATGTGAAAAAGTACTGCTCCTCTCGCAAATCTCCGCGAAGGTCTGCGAGAGGAGCGGCGCGCGACGTGTGAACGAACTTATAACAAAATACTATATTTTTTGTAATTGGTCAAAATACGCTTAATTGGCATTAGAACGCCAAGCTTCCGTCCGGTTCGATGAACCGCATTTCGACGTCGAGGGGCTCGGTGATCGTCGACCGCACCTTCTCCACGATCGCCTTCGCGTCGGCGTAGGTCGCCTCGCCTTTATTCAGGAGGAAGTTCGCGTGCTTCTCCGCGATCTGCACGCCGCCGACCTGCGTGCCGCGCAGGCCCGCCGCGTCGATGAGCTTCCACGCCGGCGTGCCGCCCACCGCCTTGAAGCACGAGCCGGCGGTCTTGAGGTGCGGCTGCGTCTCGATGCGCACCTGCAGCAGGCGCTGCACTTCGGCGGCGATGGCCGCGGGGTCGCCCGACGGGAGGTCGAGCACGACTTCCCAGATGATCGGCATGATGAGCCATTTGTCCATTTGCGCCGTCCAATGCTTGAACGCGCTTTCGCGGTAACCGAAGCCGCATTCCTCTTTCGAGAATGTCTTCCAGCCCCCGGCCATGTAGACCGTCACGTTCACGACGTACGAGTCCATCCACCTGCCGTTCGGACCCTGGCCGGCGTTGCCGAAAATCGCGCCGCCCACCGTGCCCGGGATGCCCGTGAGGGGGGAGAGATCGAGCCCTTGTTTCGCCAGGTCGTTCACCAGCATCGCGAGGTTCGCGCCCGCCCCCACCGTCACCCGGTTGCCCTCGACCAGGACGCCCGTGTTGCCGATGCGCGCGACGAGCGCCTCCGTGATGCCGTCGTTGAACACCGTGTTGCTGCCGCTGCCGAGCAGGATGAGCGGGATGTGTTTTTCGGTCGCGATCCTCACCGCCTCTTCCACGTCCGCGCGCGTCTGCATGGTCGCGAAAAGCCGCGCCTTGCCGCCGATGCGCATGGTGGTTTTGCCGCCGACGGAGGCCAATTCCTGGAGTTCCATGGAGGTCGATTATAGCAGGCTCATTTGCCCAGGAACCGCGCGATGTCCTCCACCGAGTCGGTCAGTTTGTCGCTCTTGGGCATCCGTTGGACGTACATGAGGAGCGCCCCGAGCAGCGCCACGCCGGCGATGCAGCCGACGATGATCGCGTGCTCCTTCACGCCGAGGGTGAAGTTGCTCAGCATGAGGACGAGCTGGATCGCGCTGAAGACCGCCACGCCGCCGACCGCGCCGAGCCCGAGCGAGACGAGCACGAGGTGGCCCGTGTTCTCGCGGCTGTCCTGGGGCGCCGACGCCAACCGCGTGAGGAGCTCGCTGCTCACGACCACCGGCTGCTTGCCGAGGTCCTTGAAGAGCGTCTGCACCTTGCGCTGTAAAATGAGGGTGATGAACGATTGGAACGGCACCGCCGTTTTGCCTTCGATCACCGCTTTGCCCGTTTCGGGCTTGAAGCTGACTTCCAATTCGTCGTTTTCGTGGTCGCTCATGGACCCCAGTGTAGCACGTGTCCTCATGCTCCGGCGACCTTCATCGCCGCCCGGACGCGCTCCATGGTTTCGGCTTTGCCGAGCACGGCGGCCACCTCCACCGCGCCCGGGGAGTAGGCACGGCCGGTGAGCACCGCGCGCAGGGGCCAGAGGAGCTGGCCGAGTTTGAGGCCGTCGCGTTCCACCGTCGCTTTCACGTCCGCGAGGATGCGCTGGTCGTTCCAGCCGTCTTCCGGGATCAGGTCGAGGATCGATTCGAGCAGCCCCAGGTAGCGCGGCAGGTCCGGTAGCTCCACCTTCTGTTTCGGGTTCGCCATGAGGCCCGTGTCCGGCGTCGGGCGTTCGTAGAAGAACCCGAGCATGTCCGGCGCTTCGGTGAAGAACGTGATGCGTTCGCGGATCAACGCCGATTTCTTCCCGAATTCCGCGTCGGCCAGGACCGCGGGAACGCGGCTTACCGAAGCCTCTTTCGCGCGCTTCGCGAATTCGTCTTCGGGGAGCGAGCGCATCCACTGGCCCTGCAGCCAATCGAGCTTCTGGAGATCGAAGACGGCGCCGCCCTTCTGCACGCGTTCGAGCGAGAACGCCTCGATCATTTCTTTCAGCGTGAAAATTTCCTGCGTGGTGCCGGGGTTCCAGCCGAGGAACGCGACGAAGTTCACGAGCGCCTCGGGCAGGTAGCCTTTGGTCGAGTACTCGTCGACCGAGACGTCGCCTTGGCGTTTGCTGAGCTTGCTCCTGTCGCTGTTGAGCATGAGCGGCACGTGCGCGTAGCGCGGCACGGGGTAGCCCAGCGCGCGGAACAGCACGAGGTGTTTCGGCGTGGAGCTGAGCCATTCCTCGCCGCGGAGGACGAGGTCGATCTTCATCCCGTGGTCGTCCACGACGTGGGCCAGGTGGTACGTCGGGAAGCCGTCGCTCTTGAGCAGCACCTGGTCGTCGACGTCGCGGCTGTGGAACGACACCGGTCCGCGGATCGCGTCGTCCCAACCGAGGGTTTCGCCTTCCGGCATCTTGAGGCGGATGACGTACGGCGAATTGTCCTTCAGTAGTTTCTCCGTCTCCTCCTTCGGGAGCGTCAACGAGTTACGCATGCGCATGCGGACCGACGAGTCGTACTTCGGCGCGGGATTGCCCGCAGCCTGTTCGCGGGCGCGCATGGCGTCGAGGTCCTCTTTCGTATCGAACGCGTAGTAGGCGTCTCCCTGGGCCAAGAGTTTCTCCGCCGCGGCTTTGTAGAGACCGAGGCGCTGCGACTGGATATAGGGGCCGTTTCCTCCCTTCTGCGAGACGGCGCCGTTCTCCAACACCACGCCTTCGTCGGGCTCGATGCCCGCCCACGCGAGGGCCTTCAACATCTGTTCGATCGCGCCCGGCACTTCGCGCTCCTTGTCGGTGTCTTCCACGCGAACGAGGAATTGCCCGCCCGATTGCCTGGCGAGCAGCCACGCGTAGAGCGCGGTGCGGAGCCCTCCGACGTGGAGGTTGCCTGTGGGGGAGGGGGCGAAGCGGGTGCGCATCGGGCCTGGATGATACACGAAAAAGGCCGTCCGAAGACGGCCTTTGGGATTCCGTGGAAGAAGGCTTAGTCCTGGACCTCGATCGTGTACGTCACCGGCGTGAGCGGCATGTCGTTCTCGTCGCGCTTCACGGCGGCGATGTCGTCGATCACCTTGTCGCCGGCGGTCACGTGGCCGAAGACCGTGTGGCGGCCGTCGAGCCAGGGCGTGGACTCCGCCTGGACGATGAAGAACTGGCTGCCGTTCGTGTCCGGACCGCGGTTGGCCATGGCGATCGCGCCGCGGACCAACTTCTGGTCGTTGATTTCATCTTCGAACGACGCGCCGAAGACCGAAGCGCCGCCCGTGCCGTCGCCGGACGGGTCGCCGCCCTGGATCATGAAGCGGGGGATGACGCGGTGGAACGTCAGGCCGTTGTAGTAGCCCGACTTCGCGAGCGTGATGAAGTTCGTGACCGTCTTCGGCGCCTTGTCGGCGTCGAGTTCGAGGGTCATGTCGCCCATCGACGTCTTGATGACGACGTGGTGCTTGCCGGAAAGGAGGACGCCATCGAAACCTGCGGGGATGGCACCCGTCGAAGGAGTGGTCATGGTCTTGGAGGGGGTGCAACCGATGAGGAGGGCCAGCGCGAAAAGCGGAATGAGAAGTTTGTACATAGCTGGACCAGGCTACGCACCGATCCCGGCCCGTGCAACCGATCGCAACACCCTTTCCGCGATGAGTCGAGCGGCTTCTGGCGCGGCCGCGTAACGGCACGAATCGCGCATCGTTTGTAGCCGGGCCGCATCCGCGGCGAGCGACGTCGCGAGCGACGGGAGACGGTCGAGGTCCGACTGCGGGAGCACGACGCACGCGCCTGTCTTTTCCGCCGCCTCCGCGTTCTTCACCTGGTGGTCGCCCGCGAGTCCTTTGATCGGCACGAGGATCGCCGGGATGCCGCACGCGGCGAGTTCCGCGATGCTTCCCGCGCCGGCGCGGCTGACCGCGAGCGTTGCGATGGCGTAGAGATGGGGCAAGACGTCGGACCCGAACTCGGTCGCGTAGTACCCGGGCTTGTTCGCGATCGTATTTTTCCCCGCGCCGGTGAGGTGGATGACGTCGCAGGTCGCGAGGATCGCGTCGAGGTTCGCCGTCACGCAGTCGTTGATGACGCGCGCGCCCTGGCTGCCGCCCATCACGAGGAGGACGGGCTTGGCGCCGGAGAACCCCGTGATGCGCAGGCCTTCTTCTTTCTTCCCCGCCGTCACCCGCGCGCGGATCGGGTTGCCGATGGCGGCGCCGAGGAGCGTCTCCGTCGCGACGCGCGCGACCTGGCGGCTGGCCCTGCCCATTACCGCGTCCGATTCGTGCAGCACGATCGGGATGCCCTTCATGCGCGCCGCGTAACACAGCGGCACGCTCACGGCGCTGCCTTTGCTGAAGACGACGTCGGGTTTTTCGTGCGAGAGGATCGCGAACGATTTCAGGAACGCGCGGACGAACGTGACGGGCATGAGGAGGTTCCTGCGGGGGAGCGGCAGAGGGAAACACGAACGCTTCTCGAGCGTGAGGAACGCCGCGTCGGACGGCTTGTCGGAGCAGACGAACGACAAACGGATCCCCGGCTCCGCCGCCTCCAGCGCTTCGGCCACGGCGACCATCGGGGCGAGGTGCCCCGCCGACGTGCCGCCCACGAGGAGGACGTTCGTCATGCGATGCGCAGGAGTTGTTTGCGGCGCGGGCGGCGTTCCGCGAGCGCGCTCTCGGTGCTGTGCATGGAGATGTTCAGGAGGATGCCGACGCCCGCGAGCAGCGTGACGAGCGACGACCCGCCGTAGCTGATGAACGGCAGCGTGAGGCCGGTGAGCGGGAAGAGCGACAGGTTGATGGCGATGTTGAGGGCGCTCTGGAACCCGATCCACGTGGTGATGCCCGCGGCGACGAGGAAGCCGAAGCGATCCGGCGCCTCGCGCGCGACCTTGAACCCGCGGACGATGAGGAGCCCGTACATCGTGAGCACGATCATCAGGCGGAAGAAGCCGAGTTCTTCGGCCATGGCCGCGAAGATCATGTCGGCCTGCACCTCCGGCAGGTACCCGAATTTCTGGATCGATTTGCCGTAGCCGACGCCGAAGGGTCCGCCGCTGCCCACGGCGATGAGCGCCTGTTTGATCTGGAATCCGATGGTCTCGGAGATGCGCTCGTCGTCCGGCGAGAGGAACGCGCGGAAGCGGTTACGCACGTACTCTTTGCTGAGGATGATCGGGAGGCCAACCACCGCCGCGAGCGATCCGCCGAGCACGAGGTGGAACACGTTGCCGCCGGCGATGAAGAACATCGTGATGGCGATGGCGGAGAGCACGAGGAACGACCCGAGGTCCGGCTGGATGGCGACGAGGAACGTGGAGAGGAGGAGGATGACGCAGAACGGGATGAAGCCTTCCTTGAACGTCGCGACCAACTGCTCGCGCTTCTGCAGCCAGACCGCCAGGTAGAACACGAGCGTGATCTTGAGGAACTCCGACGGCTGGATGGTGAAGCCGCCGAACACGAGCCAGCTTTGCGCCGTGCCGTACTCGTTGCTGAGCCCCGGGATGAACACGGCGATGAGCAGGAGGATGGTGATGAGGAACAGGGGGCGCGCGAAGCGTTCCCACAGGCGGTAGGGAATCGAGGCCGTCACGAACATCGCGCTGAACCCGGCGAGCACGTGCAGCGACGACCGCCACAAGAAGAGCGCGTTGCTCGCGTTCTCGCGCACGCCGGCTTCGACCAGGCGTTGCGTGAGCTGGTAGCTCTTGAACACGGAGACGCTCGCGATCATCGCGAGGCCGAACAAGGTGAGCACGACCACCACGCCGAGGAGCAACAGGTCCATCCGTCTGTACATGGGTCCCGAGCATACCAGACCGCGTCCGTGGTAGGCTTCGACCGTGCTCCTCGCCGTTTCCGCCGCCGTTTCGTTCCTCGCCGGCCTCGCGGCCGCTTCGGCGGCGCGCGCGTGGCTGTCCGCCCCCGTCCGCGTGCTGGGCGATTTCGCCGTCCTGCGCCACGCCGAAAACCCGGGCATCGCGTTCGGCGTCCGCCTCCCTTCGCCGTGGCAGGAGGTCCTCATCCTCGGCGCGCTCGCGCTCGTCGCGTCGATCGCGGTCCGCAGTCGCACGGCGATGTCGCGCGTCGCGTACGGGATGATCCTCGGGGGAGCCCTCGCGAACGTGTGGGATCGGCTGGGGGACGCCCACGTGACCGATTACTTCGCCGTGGGGACGTTCCCGATCTTCAACGTGCCCGACAGTTGCATTTCCATCGGGGTCGCGCTGCTCCTTGTCGAAAGCATCATAATGGTTCGTAATACACGAAAAACGTCCTAAGCGTGCTTGCGCCCGGCCATGTCATGAGTACCATTCCTTGGCTGGACGGGTGGCTTTTACCAGGGCATCCGGCCGCTTCATCGCCGTTCATGGTGTACGTCTTCGTCCTCATCGGCTCGCTCGTCGGCTTGTGCGTCCTGCTCGGCATGCGCCTGCTGTTGAAACAGCGCACCATTCGCCGGTTCGTGCGCAGCGTGCAACAGCGCTTCGACGAAGCCGAGGAACGCGGCGCCGTGCTCGTGGAAGAGACGGTGGTGGAGAAGCCGATCAAGAGCCCGCGCACGTCCGCCATCGAGATGCAGCAAGTGCGCACGCTGCTCCGCAACGCGGAGAAGGCGATCGCCCAACAGAAGAACGAAGAGGCGGAGCGCATCCTCATCCAGGCCCTGACGATCCAGCCCCACGCGCACGACGTCCGCGCGCAGCTCGCCAAGTTGTACCTCTCGACCGGCCGCGAATCGAAGGCCGAGGCGATGTACAAGGAGCTGCTCACGCACTGCGACGACGTGTCGTTCCACGCGAACCTCGGGCTCGCGTACTACAAGCAGGAGAAGTACGTCGACGCGTGCTACGCCTACCAGGAAGCGCTCAACCGCGATCCCAAGAACGCCGACCGCAGCGCCGCCCTCGGCCGCGCGTGCATCGCGGCGCACCGTTTCGAGGAAGCCGCCCCGTTGCTCGAGAAGGCGTCGCTCTTCCTCTCGAAGGACACGCAACTCCTCCACATGCTCGCGGAGTGCTACCTGCAGCTCGGCAACAAGGAGAAGGCCGAGGACGCGTACCGCCGCATCAACCGCCTGGAGCCGTACAACGAAGACGTGAAGAGCAAGTTGAAGGCCGTCGCCGCCGTCGACGAAGCACCGACGATGGAACCGGCGCACGCGTAAGGGGTCAGTACTCGATCACCTCCACGCTCACGTCCCCGCGGACTTCGCTTTGGCAGCTGAGGCGGTCGGGGTCTTCCGTGATGCCCATGTTCTCCTCGCGGTCATTGCGGGGGCTCAGGTTCTGCATGCCCTCTTTCACCCGGCACATGCACGTCGTGCAGAAGCCGTTGCCGCCGCAGGCGTGCTCCATCGGGATGCCCGCGTCGAGCGCGATGTGGAGGATCGACTTCCCCTCGGGGGCGTCGACCTCGGTGACGGTGCCGTTGGCTTGGATGAAGCGGATTTTCGGCATGACGGGGGCATGGGGATACGGGACGGGAGTGTAGCAGCCTGGTATGCTTGGCGCCCATGGCAGGAACGCTGTCCATCGCCGGCATACGGGTAGAAGTCGAAGGAAAAGAGGTCGTCAAAGGCCTTTCGCTCGAGATACCCGCCGGCGAGGTCCATGCGATCATGGGCCCGAACGGCTCCGGCAAATCCAGCCTCGTGAACGCGCTCATGGGCCACCCGAAGTACACGGTGACCGGCGGCACGGCGACGTTCGACGGAAAAGACCTCCTCGCGATGGCGCCCCACGAACGCGCCGCCCTCGGACTCTTCCTCGCGTTCCAGTACCCGCGTGAAATCGCGGGCGTGACGCTGCGGAGTTTCTTGTACGCCGCGCACCAGGCGCAGGCGAAGGCACGGGGAGAGAAAGCGATGACGGTGCTGCAGTTCAAAGACGCCCTCACGAAGCGCATGCAAGCGCTGCGCATGGATACCGCGTTCGCCGAACGCTCGCTCAACCAGGGGTTCTCCGGCGGCGAGAAGAAGAAGGCGGAAGTACTGCAGATGGACATCCTCCGTCCGCGCATGGCGCTGCTCGACGAGACCGACAGCGGCCTCGACGTCGACGCGCTGAAGATCGTCGCCGAGGGCGTGAAGGCGCTCCGGTCGCCGGGATTCTCCGCGCTCGTCGTCACGCACTACGCGCGCATCCTCCACCATCTCTCGCCCGACCGCGTGCACGTCATGGTCCGTGGCACGATCGTGAAGAGCGGGGGAGCGGAATTGGCCGAACAGCTCGAGAAAGACGGCTACGCGCCGTACCTGCCGAAAACGTCGATCCCGCTCGACGCGTGAACGAAGCGGTCGCGTTGTTACATTCGGTCTTTTTCGCCGTAGAGTACAGTGTTATCCGCATCTTCCCCCATACCCCATGGAATCCCGATTCACCACCGCCCACGCGATGATCGTCGCGGTCGCCGTCGGCGGAGCCTTCTACCTCACGGGTCTCCACATCCAGCGGCAGCCCACCCCCGTCGCCCCGGGTACCATCACGGTGAGCGGCGAAGGCAAGGTCTCCGCGGCGCCGGACATCGCCGAGATGAGTTTCGGCGTCACGACCGGCGTGAAGTCCACCTCGAAGGAGGCGAGCGCCGCGATCGCGGAGAGCATGAACAAGGTCGTTGCCGCCGCGAAGGCGCAGGGCATCGACGAGAAGGACATCCGCACGGAATCGTTCTACCTCAACCCGAGCTACGACTGGAACGACGGCCGCCAACGCTTGCGCGGCTACGAAGCAACGCAGAGCCTGCGCGTGAAAGTGCGCGACCTCGACAAGGTCGGCGACGTACTGACCGCGGTGACCGACGCGGGCGCCAACCAGGCCGGCGGCGTGGAGTTCACGCTCGAGCACCCGACCGACAAGGAAACGGAAGCGCGCACGCAGGCGATCGCCGACGCGAAGAAGAAGGCGGAGGCCCTCGCGGAACAACTCGGCGAAACGCTGGGTGACGTGCAGAGCTTCAACGAGAACGGCGGCGGTTACTACCCGCGCCCGATGATGATGGCCAAGACGGAGGACTACGCCGTGGCGGGAGAGGCCGCGCCGTCCATGGCGATGCCGGCGGGGGAGGAAGACATCACGGTGAACGTGTCGATCACCTACGAACTCCGCTGAAAAAACGGACCTCCGGGGGCGGGAAAACCGCCCCCGGATGCCGTAAAACCGACTCTTAGAGCCTTGTTTTCCAGGGCGTTTTCGGGTACAAATCGCCAATCCCGTCGCGACCGCGGCAGGATGTTTGTTGTGGGAGGCGACGTCGCTTCCCCGTTCCCATCACCGCTGACTCCAAGGAGTGGTCCGTGTTGCACTACGTATTGTATGGAGGGCCTAAGAGCGCCCGACTGGGCGTCGATCTGCAGGTCGTCCCCCGGGGGGTGAACCCCGTCGACATGTTCACCGTCGCGCCCGTTATCCCGCCCCGTCCCGTCCCCGTCGAGTGCTTGCCGCTCTTCGCGCCGAAGCTGAAGCAAGAGCACATGCCCCCGGGCGTCGACCTCCTACGGCTGAAGGCGCTCGCCTGCGAGCTCCTCCGCCAGGGTTGGCACGAAGCCGAAGCGGCCGGCGCCGATGGCCCGGGCGCCTGCGTGCCGATCGGCCGCCTCACCGACGAAGCCTTCGACGGTCTCAGGGAAATCCTCGAGATCTGCGAACGCCAACCCGAGGACGCCGTCATCCATCTGGCGACGTCCAAGGAAGGAATTTGTTTCCGTCCGAGGCGCATCCCCGCGATGCTTTCGCGCTTCCGCACCGAAGGCCAGTTGGCGTACGCATCGCGCGGACGCCAAGAATCAGCCGCGTAGGTGCGCGTTCGAGTCAGCGATGACCCATGCCTCTCCCGGATTCGGGAGAGGCATTTTTACGTGCGTACACCGTTCGAAGCGGCAAAAGGGGATCCACACGGTTTCCGGAGGTTTTCCACGAGTTTTCCACATTGAATGTGGATAATGGTGGATGGACGTACACCTCCTGCAAGAGATTCGGGAAATCTCGGGGATCCGCGCGGTGGACGATCGTCGGGGCTATACTGTCGGCTCATGACGCGCACGCGCTCCACCGTCGACGACGTGCACCAGCACGCCGAGCAAAGCGAAGAGCGCATCTTCGCGGGGCTGACGCGCCAGGCGCTCGATACCGCGAACGAATCGTCGTACGCGGACGGCGCGGAGCGCGGCGTGAGCGAGGCGTTGGTGCGGCGCATTTCCTCGGACAAAAAAGAACCCTCCTGGATGCTGGAGCACCGGCTCGCGAGCTTGAAGGTTTTCCGCGAGAAGGCGATGCCCACGTGGGGCGCGGACCTGTCGAAGCTCGACCTCGACGACATCATCTACTACGCCCGCGCGGGCATCGAGAACACGGCCGATTGGAAAGAGATCCCGCCGGACGTGCGCGCGGTGTACGACCGTCTGGGCATTCCCGAGGCCGAGCGCCGCGTGCTCGCGGGCGTCGGGGCGCAGTACGAGAGCGAGGTGATTTACCATTCGCTCAAGTGTGAGTGGGAAGAGAAGGGCGTGATCTTCCTCGATATGGACGACGCCGTGGAGCGGCACCCGGAGCTGGTGAAGCGGTACTTCATGAAGTGCGTCCCGATGGCGGACCACAAGTTCGCGGCCCTCCACGGCGCCGTGTGGAGCGGGGGGACGTTCCTCTACGTTCCCGCCGGGGTCGAAGTAAAAGAGCCCCTGCAGGCCTATTTCCGCATGAACGCGAAGAACATGGGTCAGTTCGAGCACACGCTGATCGTGGTCGAGGAAGGCGCGAAGGTGCACTACATCGAAGGCTGCTCCGCTCCCAAGTACGGTTCCCACGCGCTCCACGCGGGGTTGGTCGAAATCTTCGTGAAACCGGGGGCGACGTGCAGGTACTCGAGCGTCGAAAACTGGAGCCGCGACACCTACAACCTCAACACCAAGCGCGCGATCGTGGAGCGCGACGCGACGATGGAGTGGATCGGCGGGAACATGGGCAGCGGCGTCACGATGCTCTACCCGTGCTCGATGCTCGTGGGCGAACACGCGCGCTGCGACCACCTCGCGGTCGCCTTCGCGAACACGAACCAATGGCAGGACACCGGCGCGAAGGTCATGCACCTGGCGCCGCACACGTCGTCGCGGGTGACGAGCAAATCGATCTCGAAGGACGGTGGAACGGCCGTGTATCGCGGAAAACTCGTGATCGCCCCGAACGCCTACGACTGCACCGCCCAGGTGGAATGCGATGCCCTGCTCCTCGACGAACGCAGCCGCACCGACACCATTCCCGACATCAACGTCCGCAACGACGACGTCACGATCGCGCACGAAGCGACGGTCGGGAAGCTCTCGGAAGAAGACGTCTTCTACCTCATGAGCCGCGGGCTCTCGGAAGAGGAGGCGCAGGCGATGATCGTGAACGGGTTCCTGGAACCCATCGTCCGCGAATTGCCGTTGGAGTACGCCGTGGAGCTCAACCGCCTCATCGAATTGGAGATGGAAGGTTCCGTCGGCTGACCATGGCGAAGCGCAACCGCGACGGCAAGCTCCCGAAAGACCGGAACGAACTGTCGGCGTACGCCCACTCCGGTTTCCCGACGGAGGAGTGCATCCGCGCGGAAGCGCGCGTCTCGAAGATCTTGCGCGAAAACCTGCGGGAAACGCGCGTGAAGGCCCGCCAGGTACTCGAAGCGTTGCTTCCGGGCCTCAAGCGCGGACAGCCCATCGTCATCGACGAACACGTCGTTCGCGCCGGCGTGCGGAAGGTGCTTGATGCGGAATAACGCTACACTTCCCATTCATGACGATCGTCATCCCCGCCGACGGCACGACCTGGGAACGCCACGACGTCCCTCGGGGCACGTGCTTCGCCGTGTCCGCGAAGCCCGGGACGTCGTCGAAGCTCTTCCTGGCATTGCCCGACGGGGGCGACAACTGCGTCGAGGCGAGCGTGGGGGAGGGCGCGCGTCTCGAGATCGTGACCGTGCAGCAAGGCGCCTCGGGCACGGTGCGCGCGGCCGGTCGGGTGGCCTCCGGCGGAGCCCTCCACTGGAGGCCCGTGACGATCGGCGGGAGCGTCCGGCACGAGATCCGCTCGACGTGTACCGGCGACGGCGCGAGGAGCGAGGCGTCGTGGGTCGTCGTGGCCCGCGGCGGCGACCATCCCCAAGCGGTCATCCGCAACGTCTTTGACGCGCGAAGCGGCGGGGGCGAGGTCGCGATGCGCGCGGTGGCGCTCGCGAAAGGACAGGCCCTCCTCGACGGGTGCATCGAGATCGGCACGGGCGGCGGCGGCACGCAGACGTACCTCACCCAAGAGGCGTTGATGCTCGATTCTTCGGCCAAAATCGACGCTATTCCGGGATTGGAGATCAAAACGAACGACGTGAAGGCGAGCCACTCGGCGACGGTGTCGCGCGTGAATCCCGACGACCTCTTCTACGCCGGGTCCCGCGGCATCGCCCCGGACGCCGCGCGACGATTGCTCGTGGAAGGATTCCTCGGGAAATTGCTCGACGGCATCGACGACGAAACGATCCGCGCGGATCTCCTCGCGCGCGTCATCGCGGCGGCGGAGGCGTGAACGGCCGGGGGGCGCCGTCGATCCAGTCGAAGAAAGTCCGCACGTGCTGCCGGGCCGATCGGATGGCTTTCGAAATTCCCTCGGAATGCTCGCTCGCAATCCAGCCGGTCGCGAAGACCAGCGCGAGCACGCCGGCGATGGCGAGACGACGCTCATGGATGAATTTCCCGATTCCGCCGCCGTTTTCCGCGGGGGTAGCGTTCGCCTCCCGTTCGAGGACGTCGCTTCGGAATCCATGCCAACGGTCGTCGTCCGCGGCCGCGGACCGCGGAGGGCGGCCGGGAACTTCCTCGTCGCGGAACAGGCTGAGGTCGATGCCCGCGTCTTGGGGCCGGACGGGCGCCTCCGCCCGCCCTTCGCCGTACGTCTTCGGCAATTGCCAATGCTCGGGAACGTACTCGATACGCATCGTGGCTTCGAACGGATCCGACGCCCACGTCGCGTGCGGCACGATGCACGGGAAGCGAACGGTCACCTGGATGCTCTTCCGGGTGCCCTGCACGGCGATGACGTCCGCGTGCACGACGTGCGCCAGCAGCTTGTCGCCTTCGGGGACGGGGACTTTGAAGCGTTGTCCGTCGCCGAATCGGACGACCGACGTCGCGCCGTCGAGCACGTGTTCCACCAAGGCGTTGCGCACGCAGCGGGCGAACAGGGGCCGTTCCGCGGGCTGCGGCTCGAACGGGTAGCCGTCGTGGTGCCGTTCCTTTCCGCCGTCGATCCCCATGGGGTCCATGCTCCGCCCGGGTGAACGGGCTGTCAATTTGCCCCGCGAACGGCTTATACTCGCGCCATGCACAAGCACGCCTCCCTCGTCAGCACGTCGAAATCGCACAATCGCCGCCATCCGTTCGCCGCGCTGTCGAAGTGGGCGGCATCGAAAATGGGCCATCCGACGACGTTCACGCTCGCGGTCGCCATCATCCTGTTGTGGCTGGTGACCGGCCCGGCGTTCGACTACAGCAACACGTGGCAGCTCATGATCAACACCGGAACGACCATCATCACGTTCCTCATGGTGTTCCTCATCCAGAACACGCAGAACCGCGACAGCGCCGCCATGCAGATCAAGCTCGACGAGCTCATCCGCGCCGACAAGGACGCGCACACGGTCCTCCTGGACCTCGAGGAGCTGACGGAGCAGGAGCTGCTCGAGCTCAAGGCCAAATACGAGGATCTCGCCCGTGAAGCGCGCGTGGCGTTGCGCAAAGGGAAGAAAGACACCGGGCGTCCGAGCGTGCGGATTTAACCCCGCGTATCGACGCGCTCGCGGCCGTCCTCATCCGTCCAAAAACCGCGGAGGGCTTTGTCCGTTTTGTTGGCCGTGTCCGACGCCTGCCGTTCGATGTCGCGCTCGATCGCTTCCCACTTCTTCCGGCGTTCATTGAGCTCGGCTTGGCGCTCTTCCGGCGTCTTCGGCCGGTTCACGTCGGGGTTCATGCCGCCGCCCGCGCCGCCGATGGGGGAGATGGAAGACATCGTTCCAGTATAGCAGAAAAAGCCATGACGGTCGTCATGGCTTCGCAGGTTCGCGGACGGAGGCATTATCCTTCGGCCATTTCGCGCATCGCGCAGGCGGATCCCACGACTTGCAGTTTCTCCAGCATCGTTCGACCGAGTTCGGTCGCCACGATCTCCCGGTGCAACGGTGCCAACGCGGGGTCGGCGGGAACCTGGATGGGCAGCGGTATCCTGCTGTGCACGGTCGGACAGTATCCCGAGATGAACGCGTGGAGGCAGACCATCCGGAAGATCGCGTCATGACGGGCATGGAGCTCCAGGAAGAGGGGATGCCATTCCCCATCGAGCGGCACCACGCGCATGCTGCCGTACGTTTCGCCCATCGATCGGGCCTTTTCCCGGAGCATCGACACGAGGCTCATGGGATCGTTTCCGTCGTACCACATGCTGTACCAACGCGCCCGTCGGGCGGAGTCCACGTTCAAAATAACCACGTACATCGTATAACCTCCGTTTAGGGGAATGAGCGAACCTTTTAATAAATTACACTATTTTTTAAATTGGTCAATTACACCATGGTACAAAAAAGGCCCCTCGACGGGCCTTTTCGTTCCCATTATTTCACGCACCTATAGACGAGCTTCGTGCTCGTGGTGGCTCCTTCGATGCCTGTCGTGGAAGCTTCGATCGTGTGTTCGCGACCGTCGCAGCGCGAGGGGGAGACGGCGAAGCGGACCTGGACCCTTCCCTTCTTCCCCGCCTTTAATTCGCCAAGGGAACAGCTGTAACCCATCGTCTCCTTTTTGCAGGAGTCCGGGATCTGCTGGCTCTTGTACGCCTCCGGCAGGATGAAGTTCAGGCGCACGTCGGGAGCGCTCTTTTTGCCCGTGTTCGTCACGTTGAAGATGAATTGCGTGTCTACGGAAGGTTTGATGACGACCTTGCCGTCGATCTTTACCGTCGGTTTGCCCGCCGGCTTCGCGACCTCTCGCGAGGAAGCCATGAAGCCTTTCGTCGTCGTTCCCTTGGGGCACACTGCGTAGAAGAGGCCTCCCTTATCCGGCGTTGAACGATGTATGTCTTCCGCGCTGCGCACAAAAACCTCCGTTCCGATGGTGATCCCGGTCGTGGCCTTGCAATTCGCGATGTCGAAACTCGTGAGCGCGAAACGTGCGTCGATGACTTTCTCCTTTCCCGACGAGATGGCTGGGAGACGGCAAACGTACAAGTCTTTTTCTTCGTTGGGCGCGTAGGGCGCGCAGCTGATGTCCTTCGAGCTGCCATCCGTCATGAAGGTTCCTGCGCGAGGTAGGTGGAAAATCACATCTACCAATGCCGCGTCGGCGGGCCCGTTGTTTTTCACCGTCGCGCGAACGGTGACCGGGTCGCCGGGAATGAAATTTTTCTCGACGGGCGCCGCCGAGACTTCGAGGTCCGCCACCGGGCAGTCAAGGGAGAGGGTGTGGCCGACGTCAGATGAGCCTTTCGTGAGCCCGGAAAGGCTGAAGAAGTAGAAATCGAAGTCCATTTCCCGCGCATCGCACCACGTTGTGCGCTTTAGCTTAATGGGAACGGTCTTGAACGTCCCGGGCATGATCGGGCCGAAGTCGCACAACACGTATGCCCCGGACCCGCGCCTGCAGCCGGGGTTCAATTCCGGGGGGAACGAGAAGAGGCGATCGCCGTATGCATCGCTCAAGCTTCCATTGAGCGCGAGCGTTCCGCTGGAGGGGCTGTTTCCTTGGGCGGTGAGAGACGCCGTGAACGTCACGATTTCACCCGCTTTGGTCGGCAACTCGGTTGGCCACGTCGCCGTGATCGCGACGTCGGCGGTAAGGGCGAGCGCGGACGAAGGAACCGCGAACAGCGCGAAGAGAACGGGGGAGAGGACGAGGAGGCGTTTGTGCATATGGATCCGAGCGTATGAATAAACGCCCGTACATCCAATTGACACAAAAAAGGCCCCTCGACGGGGCCTTTTACCGAGGATCATTTCTTCGTCGCTTTCCCGCATTGCACGTCGATGGACGCGAAGTGGTCGTCCCAGTATCCAACGAGGACGTTCGCGCTGATCGTCGCCTTGCCCAAGCACGCGCTGGCCGGGGCGGTGACGGTGAAGGAGAACGTTTTTTTGGCTTTGGGAGCGAGTTTCCCGATCGTGCAGTAGAAGTCGCGTCTCTGCATTTCGTTGCAGCCCTTTGGCGCGGTCACCGTGTAGCCCATCGGCGTCTGTACCTGCATCTGGTCCTTCGCCGTCAGTTCGACCGCGCCCACGTTCGTCACCGTGACGGTGTACTTCGTGGCGGTGTCGGCTTTCATGCTCTTGGAGCCGGTGATCTTCACCGCGGGAGCTGCCTTTTTCGTCGTTTTCGCCGGCGCCACGGGTGCTTTGTACGAGTCCTTCACGCCTTTCGGACACACAACGTACATGCGCAATTCGGACAACGTTCCCGCCGAATCGTACGATCCCTTCGACTGCACGTACGCGCTCGCGGTGGCGGAGCTGGTCCGACGACAATCGTCGATGTCGCGTTGCGCCATCGTAAACGTGAGGTCGTACGTTTTGTCTCCTCCCTTGGCCATATCCGGCACCGTGCAAGAGAAGGAGTAGTCGCCTTCTGGCGCACAGGTCGCGTCGGCGCTGCTGCTCTCTTTCACCCACGTGCTCTTGATGGGTACGTTCATGAAGACGGTCGTGCCTTTCGTGGCCGCAGGTCCCGCGTTCTTCACGCGGACTTTCATCGTGATCGTGTCGCCCGGCGAATATTCCTTCGGACCCGTCAGTTCGGCGCTCGTGCCAGCGACGGGGCAACCGGTTTCGAGGGTCGATTGTTCGCTCTGCGTGGAGTAATACGACGGCGTCTCGGTGGAGACTCTCGAACCGACGTAGTAGTTATTTTTATTGCAAAGCTTGCCCCGCTTCAGTGTCATCGATACGTATTTCGACGAGCCGGCCGGCAAGTTCGTCACGGCGCACCGGATGCCGTAGTCGCCATCTAATTCACAACCGGACGTCGGCTGCCAATAGAGGTAGCTGTTGTCGTTCGTTTTAAGCAGTTCGCCCACCCAGAAGTAGGTGTATCCCGAGAACGACGTGCTGCCTTCGTTGAACAGGTTCGCGGTCCACGTGACGGCGTCGCCTTCCTTCGCGGGTAACGCTTCCGGTTTGGTTAGGGTCATCGAAATGTTCGAGTCCACCGCGAATGCGGAGGGCGGCAGCGCGACGAGCGCGAATGCGAGCGCGAGAGACGGCAAAACGAAGCGGGTGGTGGTGTGCATATGGTTGTCAGGGTACTGGCGGCGGGGGAGAGGTGTCCAATCACCACGAAAAAGGACCCCTTTCGGGATCCTTGGTTCGGTGAGCTCTTCGGCGTCACGGCATTGCGTAGTAGAGAGACCTTCCGGACTCATCACCATGGTCCCTTGCGAGGCAAGGCACATGGCGATGGGATCATTCCGGGACAATCTGAGTGCGTGTTGGCAAATATGATCGGCCAGAGCACGCTTCGCCTACCGCGACCGCGAATGCGATCGGGTGGCAGAGGTAATCTCCCTGGTAAGGAGGTGTTCCATCCGCAGGTTCTCCTACGGATACCTTGTTA
>CAZIQM010000005.1:33867-34161 GCA_964541635.1 uncultured Candidatus Peribacteria bacterium
ACATATTCACCGTGACGTAGCTGATTCACGGTTACTAGCGATTCCAACTTCATGAAGTCGAGTTGCAGACTTCAATCCGAACTGAGATCGGCTTTTTGGGATTGGCTCCCCCTCGCGGGTTCGCTGCCCTCTGTACCGACCATTGTAGCACGGGTGTTGCCCCAGGCATAAGGGCCACGCTGATCTGACGTCATCCCCACCTTCCTCCGCCTTGGAGGCGGCAGTCTCCCATGAAAAATCAACATAGGATGAGGGTTGCGCTCGTTCGCTGACTTAACAGTACACCTCAAGGCA
>CAZIQM010000006.1:0-5191 GCA_964541635.1 uncultured Candidatus Peribacteria bacterium
CTACCAACTGAGCTACGGCCCCGGAATATGATTGGAGGTGCCGGCGAGAATTGCACCCGCGCATGGGGGTTTTGCAGACCCCTGCCTTACTACTTGGCTACGGCACCGGAAACGAAAGAACGGCCCGCAGGATACCTGGGCAAGCGGCGACCGCAAAGGCGCGGGCTGGGCTTACTGCTCGGTCGGTGCGGCGGCGTCCGCGGCGGGCTGGGCCTCGGTCGGCGGCTGCATGGTCGCGTTCTCGAGGATGGCGACGATGCGGTCTTCGGCGGAGGCATCGATGGAAACCGGCGTGGCCACCGTGAAGGTGTACCCCGTCTTCCCCTTCGCCATGCTGAGCTGATAGAAGCGCGCGGTCGGCTGCGCGTCGCTGGGCTGCGCCGTGAAGACGTGGAGGATGTGGTTCTCACCGTCGATCTTCACCTTGCGCTCTTCGATGCGCGCGTAGCCCGGGAGCGACGTGACCGACGCGGCGCCGGCTTCGCTGTAGTCGGGCGACGACACTTCCTGCGCCAGCTCCTCGCGCGTCACGACCACGGTGAGGTACTGGCCCGAGATCGATTCGTCGGTCTGGAACGCGACCACCGCTTCCTCCGGAACGCCCCGCTGGTCGAGGTTCGCGCGGTCGAGGACGTGCCAACCGTCCGGCAAACACGTGCCCACCTGGCCGTCCCAGTACCGTTGGGTGCATTCGACGACTGTGCTCCCGCCGCAGGCGGCAAGGAGAACGAGGAGGCTGGAGGCGAGGAGGAGTTTGACGCGCATGGCCGACATTCTATGCATGGCGAGCCAAAAAACGCGAGGGAAACGACGCTGGACTTTTACGCGTAATGTCGCCGGGTAGACCCCCTTGGAATTGAGGCGGGAAGCCAAAAATGGTATACTAATCCGATGTCTCCACACACAAAAAACCTTATCCGTTTCGCAGCCCTCGCGGGCTTGGTCGTTCCCCCGACCGCCCTCGCGGCCGTCATGCTGCAGCTTCCCGCGGACGCGATCGCCGGTCTCGGCTTCGACGTCTTCGTGACGGGAGCCACGCAGAACCAGGCGGTGACGGTGCAGATGGATACGCCGGACGGAGGCACGGTCGCGCTCCGCGGAACGGCGGACGCGAAGGGCGAAGCGACGCTGACGGCCAAGGGTTCGGCCACGCAGCGGGCGGGCTCGTACGGATTCGACGACGGCAGCTCCCTCGAGGTCTTGCCGGACGCGATCGACCCCGTGCTCTCGACCATCGACGTCTACACCCCGCGCATCGAACCGAACGGCGACGACGCCGCGAGCGTCACGGTGACGCTCCGCGACCAGTACGGGAATCCCCTCCCCGGCCGCATCGTCACACTCGTGAGCGGCCGCGAAGACGACGACGTGGAAGCCGAAACGAACGAAACGGACGACGCCGGCGAACAGCACTTCAGCGTGCGCAGTTACGCCCCGGGCACGGTGACGCTCCGCGCCATCGACCTCTTGAGCGGCATCACCCTCGCCGACTCGGCGACGGTGCGCAGCGGCGATGCCCAAGCCATGGGCGGGCGCGAAGAGAGCGACGACCGCGGCAGCCGCATGGTGAGCGGCAACCGCTACTACTACGCGGCGCAGGTCGCGGACTTCGACGTCATCGACCGTTTCGAAATCGACGCCCCGGCCTCGTTGCCGCTGGGCGAAGAAGCGTCGAAGATCACGATCCGCGCGGTCGACAAGACGGGCAACACCGTCGAGGACTACACGGGCACGGTCGACTTCTCCGCGACGGACATGGAGGCCACGCTGCCGAACTTCGGCCACTACACGTTCAAGGACCGCGACCTGGGCAAGAAGGACTTCCCGCTCGTCCTCAAATTCAAGCAGGCGGGCGAACAGGGCTTCCGCGTGGAAGACCACAACGACCGCACGATCTTCGGCAACGTGAAAATCCAGGTCGTCGGCGATGACGGCCCCTCGGGCGGCGCGATCAGCATCACGTCGCCGAAGGACGGCGACACGGTGGGCGCCACGACGGTCACGGTCGAAGGCACCGGCCCCACATTCGCGAACATCGTCGTCCTCGGCGGCGCCTCGGACGTCCCGGGCTCCACCGACGCCGACGGCAAATTCTCCGTGGTCGTGCCGCTGCGCGCCGACCAACGCGACTACACGATCCGCGTGCAGGACGAAGACAAGCGCTTCGACTCCGGCCCCGTGCTCATCCACGTGGACGCGCAGGGACCCTCGATCAGCGACGTCTCGTTCAAGCCCGAGCAGCCCAAAGAGAACGACAAGGTGCTCGTCGTCGCCAAGAGCGAAGCGGGCCTGAAGTCGATCGTCATGACGATCACGCAACCCGACACGAACGCCGTGCAGGAAATCACGCTCAACCCGGCGGCGACGTCGGGCAGCTACCAGGCGTTCTTCACGGCCCCCAAGCCGGACGACTACAAGCCGAAGCTCGTCGCCATGGACGCCGCGGGCAACGCGACCGAATTGCTGACGACCCTCACCGTCGGCTCCCCCGCCCTCGGCGTGCCCACGGACGTCGCGGCAGAACCCCGCGTGAACGCCGTCGGCGTGTCGTGGACCGAGATCGACGAAGAGGTCACCGGCTACCGCGTGTACGTCGGCGAGAAGCCGTCGTCGTTCGGCTACTTCCTCGATACCGGGAAGCCCGTCGGCAAAGCCACCATCGCCGGCCTCACGCCGGGCAAGCAGTACTACTTCGCCGTCACGGCCCTCCAGGGCGACCGCGAAAGCGAGAAGAGCCTCGTGGCCGGCTCGACCGTCCTCGGCCTCTCGCTGCGCGTGATCCCGCAGGACCAGGCGCTGCAACTGGTGTGGACGAAGGTCGACGCGGACACCCCGCTGTCGCACTTCCTCTTGGAGTACGGCCTCGACGAGTCGACCCTCACCGAGACGCGCCTCCTGAACCGCGAGCTCACGGAGTACGTCCTCCGCGACCTCATCAACGGCGTCCCCTACACCCTGCGCCTGACGCCGGTGACGGCCGCGGGCAAGAAGCTGACGGACCTCTCGGTGGTCGAACGCGGCACGCCGAACGGCGACGGGTTCCACCCGGCCGCCGGCGACCCGATCCCCTTCGACATCGACGTCCCCCCGGGCGGCCTCGACGACCATCCGCCGGTGACCCCGAGCTCGGGCATCCCCCGCGCCGCGGTGTGGATCGCGCTCGGCCTCGCCGGAGCGGGCGTCTTCTATGAAGTCCGCCGCCGCGCCGAGCGCAGCCGCACGCGCGCCTTCCTCGCCACGCTCCCGCACGCCCGATGACCGCGACCCGCGTGCCCAAGACGATGTCGATCGGCGGCGCGACCTTCGATTTGTTCGTGATCGCCGACCACGGCGTGATCCATAAGAACGAACGCTCCCCTTCGTTCACCTTGCCGCTCGGGTCGAAGATCCGGGTCGACGAAGTGATCCGCGCGTGCGGCGGCGGCGCGCACAACACGTCCGTCGGCCTGGCGCGCCTCGGGTGCGACGCGTCGTACTGCGGCGTCATCGGCGACGACCCGTGGGGCGAAGCCATCCTCCAAAACTGCTCCAAGGAGAAGGTCGACACCGAGCACGTCACGGTGGTCGAGAACGAAGCCACCGATTTCTCGATCATCCTCAGCGCGCGCGGCGGCGAGCGCGTGATCCTCAAACATCCCGGCACGAGCAAGCACCTCCAGGACGCCACCTTCGCGCGCGAGGCGGCCGCGGAAGTCGATTGGATCTACCTCAACAGCATCCAGGAGGAAGCCTGCCAGATCGAAGACGACATCATCCGCATCCTCGTCGAGATCCCCCACGCCCGCCTCACGTGGAACCCCGGCAGCTGCCAAGTGGAGATGGGGACGAAGCGCCGCGGCATCCAGGAACTCCTCCGGCAGACCGATCTCCTCGTGCTCAACAAAGAGGAAGCGATCGCCTTCACCGCGGAACACGACGTGCTCTCGGCGATGAGGCACCTGCTCGGGTGTGGCGCGAAGATCGTGTGCGTCACGGACGGCGCGCAGGGCGTCGTCGCCACCGACGGAACCACCGTCTACCACTGCCTGCCCGGCGACTGTCCGGTGGTCGACACGACGGGCGCCGGCGACGCGTTCGGAACGGGCATGACATGGGCCCTTCTCACGGGCAAAACCTTGCCAATCGCCCTCCGAGCTGGTACGATAAACGCAATGAGCGTGGTGGGTTCGACCGGGGCTCAACCGGGCCTCCTGACCCTCGACGCGATGGAAAAGCGCCTCGCGGGCTCCGACATCACGGTGACGGAAACGCGACTCTGATCCACACCAACTCCCTTTCCTCCCCGACCCCATGTCCGACGACGGTCTTCTCCAAATTCAGGAACTGCTCGAGAGCGCGCAGGCGTCCCTCAAGACGGCGACGTCGATGCTCCGCGAGCTCACGGGCGTCGCGGATCCCATGAAGGAGCGCCTCGTCTCGCGCGCCACGAGGGTCGTCTCGTCGGGCCCGGTGTCAGGCAAGGTCATCGAAGGCATCTTCGACGGCCAGAACATGGTGGACACACAGGGCCAGAGCTATCCGGTCCCCGCGAACTACGCCTCGAAGAGCAAGCTCGTCGAAGGCGACGGCATGAAGCTGACGATCACCGACGAAGGGAAATTCATCTACAAGCAGATCGCGCCGATCGACCGCCGCATCGCCAAGGGCGTCCTCATCCAGGAGGACGGCCAGTACAAGGTGCTCGCCGAAGGGAAATCCTTCCGCGTGCTCCTCGCCTCGGTGACCTTCTACCGCGCCGAGGTCGGCGACCAGGTGACGGTGCTCCTGCCGACCATCGGCGAAGCGAAGTGGGCGGCCATCGAAGCCGTGATCCCCAAGCACCTGGCCGAAGCCGCCGCGCGCGAAGCCGTGGCGCAGGCCTCGATAGACGACGACGGCGAACTGAAGCCGATGGGCGGCGATGAAGAAGCGCCGAAGAAGACGCGCAAGAAGAAGGAGTAAGCGCCCGTTTCACCGCTGCGGCGGAATGTTTCCGCATGCCCGCGCGCGCTGCTACGCTGTGGGCCCATGTCGATCCAGCGTTCCATCGCCGTGCCTTCACTCCTCGCGCTGCTCGCGGCCGCGCTCATCGGGGGCTTCCTCTTTTGGCAGCTCGACGCCGCGCGTTCGCTGCTCCAGGCGACCGGGAACGTGACCTCCGAGAGCGGCACCGCCCTGCGTGCCATCGAGCCGCTCCCCGCCCCCGTCGAAC
>CAZIQM010000006.1:5201-33637 GCA_964541635.1 uncultured Candidatus Peribacteria bacterium
ACACGGCGACGCCGCGCTGTCCGCGTTGCGCCGGGGCGACCTCCTCGCGCTGCGCGGGGAATGGGCGGACGCGGAGAAGGAATACCGCTCGGCGGTCGAGGCGGGCGGCGGGCTCACGGCCCTCCGGAAATTGGCGCAGGCCCAACTGCAACGCCGCAACGTCGACGGCGCGCGCGAAACGCTGCGCGACCTCCGGTCCGCCGGCGCGCGCACCGAAGACCTCGTGCTCCTCGAGAGCATCATCGACCTGCGCTCCGGCGCGCTCGACGACGCGAAACGCCTGCTCGACGACGCCACCGACACCCCGCAAAAACAGTACGGCCTCGCGCTGCTCGCGATCGTCCAGGGCCGCCATGACGACGCGAAGGCCGCGCTTTCGACGGTCTTGGCCGGATGGGAACCGACGCTGCGCGGCTACGCGAAAGCGCTGCTCGGCGCGTACGAAGAGTACGCCCTGTTCGAAGACAGCCCCGAGACCCACCGCCAGACGCTCCTGTCCCGCGCGCTCGCGGACGTGGGCGAATGCGAGCTCGCGCTGCCGATGCTCGCCGACGTCCTCTCGAAGCAGGACGACTACCGCGACGCGTGGATCGTGCAGGGCTACTGCCAGCTGACGACGGAGCGCGTCGACGAAGCGAAGGTCTCGCTGGAGCGCGCGTACCAGATCGACCCGCAGAAGCCCGAGATCCAATACTTCCTCGCCCGGACGTTCTCCGCGCTCGGCGACCACCAGGCCGCGATCACCTACCTGCAGTACGCCATCGAGAACGGTTTCGCGCCGGCGGCGGAAGCGCGCCGCTTGCTCGCGGCCGAAGCGCTCGCCACGGGCGACGCCGAATTGGCGCTGAAGCAACTGGAAGAACTCACGCTCGCGGACGGCGCGGACACCGGTGCGTACGCCGACTTCGTGGCCGCGGCGCTCAGCATGGGCAAGAAGGAAGAGGCGTACGCGAAGGCACAAGCCGCCGTCGCGTCGCATCCGGACGACGGGGGCGCGCACGGCTTGCTCGGTTGGACCGCGATGGAAACGGGACGGAAAGACGAAGCGAAGGCCGAACTCACGAAAGCGTTGGAACTCGACCCCTCCCTCGAGGACGCCCGCACCCGGCTCGACTCCCTGTGACGCCGTGAAACCGCTCCCCCGCACCATCCTCATCGGCACCGTCGTTTCCGCCTGCGTGGTCGGCGCGCTCGCGGCCGCGTGGTGGACGACGCGTCGGGCGCCCGACCCTTCATCGCTGGCCTCGCGGCTCCCGGCGAACGCCGTGTTGGCGTATGCGGAATTCCCGCGCGGCGGCTTTTTCGACACGGCGATCTTCGAACGTGTCTCGCCCTCGCTCCCCTCGCCGCCGACCCCGCCGCCCGCCGACGCGGTCGCGGCCGCCGTGGTGCGCGCCGGCGACGTCACGGGCTGGGTCACGATGAGCGTGAACGAACGCGGAAACGTCTCGTTCGGCGGCTCCGACCCCTCGCTGTCCGCCCTGCTCACGGACGAACGCGCGCCCCTCGCGGCGGACAGGACGTTCCGCGACCTGCGCAGGGAGAACCAACAGGCGTGGGTCTACCTCGCCTTCCCCACGGCGGATCCCGACGGCTCGGCGCTCGCCGGCATGTTCGCCCTGAAGGGCCCGGTCTCCTACGCCACGCGTCCCGATGGCGAGCTGACGCTGCGCTTCGCAGTGCGCCCCACGCCGAACGTGGGCATCGCGGCGCTGCGTCCGCTGACCCGCGTTCCGGACGCGTCCGACGTTTTCCTGCTTCCCCCTCGCTCCGCGTTCCCCGCCGTCGCGGCGACGCTCTCGGGCGAGGCGACGATCGTCGCGGAAACGCTCGCGTCGACGTTCGTCGATACGATCGCCCGCGGCACGAGCCTCCGCTACGAACTCGCGCCGCTCCTGGACGGACCGTCCGTCCTCCAGCTCGCGACCGACGGCTCCGGGAACACGGTGTTCGCCTTCGACGGGAAAAGCCCGTCGGGCGCCCGCGCGGAGGACATCCTCCGGACGCTGCACGAACGCTTCGGTTCCATGCACGGCGGCTCGCGCGCCAAGACCGTGTCCGCCGAAGGCTACTCGTTCACGACCTTCACGCCCGACGCCGACAGCGAAACGACGCGCGCGGAAGACGGCGGCTGGACGACCCTACGCACCGACGCGGGCGGCTTCGCGCTCGCGAGCGCGCACGACGCCGGCGGACGTTTCACGATCACCAACGCCCCCGGCCTCCTCCGCGCCGACGGCTCCGGGACCGCGGTGGCCCCGGACGCCACGACCCTCGCGTGGACGGACGGCCTCGCCGCCGGCATGCGTCCGCTGTGGCCCCGCCTCTCCACCGACGACGGCGCCCCGCTCACGATCAGCCTGTCGGTCGGGCCGGGATACGTCCAATGGGACGTAGGACCCCTCGCGGGAGGCCTGTAAGGGGTTTGCCTTCCGGGCCAGCGGACGGTAGTCTCCAGGCCCTATGTCGTTCACCCGTCTCGCAGCGTTTTTCCTGCCGATCTCGGCCATCGCCGTGATCGCGTCCCTCGTGGCCCTGGTCTACCCGGGTCCCGTGCTCTCCATCGAGTTCACCGGAGGCACGCTCATCGAGGTCCGCCTGCCGGATGCGGCGACACAGGAGCAACTCGAAACCTCCTTGCAGCACGCCGATCTCGGCGGCGTCAGCTTGGCCGAAACGACCGTCACCCGCACGCAAGCGGGCACGTACTTCGTGCGCACGGTCAGCCTCGAGACCGACCAGCACGGAAAACTCATCGCCACCCTCACGAAAGACCTCGGCAAGGTGCAGGAGCTGCAGTACACGACCATCGGCCCGACGGTCGGCGCCAGCCTGAAGATCCGCGCCCTCTACGCGCTCATCGCGTCGCTCATCGCCATCGTCCTCTACTTGGCGGCCGCGTTCCGCAAGATCCCCTCGCACCTCAGCCCCTGGTCGTTCGGCATCGCCGCGATCGTCGCGCTCGTGCACGACATCGCCATCACGCTCGGCATCTTCACGATCCTCAGCCACACGACGACGTTCCAGATGGACACGCTCTTCGTCTCGGCGCTGCTCTCGATCATGGGTTACTCGGTGTCGGACACGATCGTCATCTTCGACCGCATCCGCGACAACCTCTTCGCCGAGGGCAAGCGTGCGGACTTCACGGACGTCGCCGAGCGCAGCCTCCGCCAGACCATCGCCCGCACGCTGAACACGGGTCTTGGCGCGCTCATCATGCTCTTCGCCCTCTTCTTCTTCGGATCCGAATCGATCCGTTGGTTCATCCTCGCGCTCATCGTCGGCACGATCGTCGGCACCTATTCCTCCTTCTTCATCGCGACGCCGCTTTTGGCGCTCTGGAAGAAGTACCGCGGCTGATCCCACCATGGCCGACTCCACGACTTCCAGCATCGAACGGGGCAAGGCCGGACGCAGCGTCGTGACGGTCACGCTGCCCGCCGAAGCCGCCTCCAAAGCCGCGGCCGACGCGCTCGCCAAACTCGGCGCCAGCGTGAACGTGAAGGGCTTCCGCCCGGGCCACGCGCCCGAGGACGTGGTCCGTTCGAAGATCGACCCCGACCACTTGTTCGAGGAGACCGTCCGGCTCGGCCTGCGCTCCGTGCTTCCGGGCGTCCTGAAGGAGCACGCGCTGTCCCCCATCGTTCCCCCGCGCATCGAAGCGGTGTCGCGCGAACCCATGACCCTGAAGATCACCTTCGTCGAGCGCCCGCCCGTGAAGATCAAGGGAGCCGACAAACTCGCGCCGAAGAAAGAAGAGGTCAAAGCCGATCCGAAGGACGTCGAACGCGTGATCCAATCCGCCATGGCCGAGAAACGGTCGTACGCGGCGGTGGAGCGCGCGGCGGCGAAGGGCGACCGCGTGACGGTCGGCTTCTCCGCGGTCGACAAGGACGGCAAGGACATCACGGGCCTCCGCGCCGACGCGGAGCGCATCGTCCTCGGCGAAGGCCGCCTGCTTCCCGGCTTCGAAGACGCGCTCGTGGGCCTCAAGCCCGGCGAGAAAAAGACGTTCACGCTGACGCTTCCCGAGAAGTTCCAGGCCGAGCACCTCCGCAACCAACCCGCCACGTTCACGGTCACGATGGGCACGGTGGAGAACGTCGAAACCCCCGCCTTCGACGACGAATTCGCGAAGAAGGAATTGAGCCAGCCGTCCGCACAGGCCTTCCGCGAGATGGTGGAGAAGGGCCTGCGCGAGCAGGAAGAACAATTCCAGCGCATGGCGCGGGAACGGAAACTGCTCGACGCCATCCGCGACGCCACGCAGGCGGACCTGCCCGAAGAACTCGTGGACCAGGAGCTCCGCCAACTGGTGGAAGAATGGGCCATGCGCCTGGAGCAGCAGGGCAAGAGCGTGGAAGACGCGTTGAAGGCGCAGGGCAAGACCGCGAAGCAGGTCGAGGAAGAGCTGCGCGCCGAAGCCGCGAACCGCTGGAAACTGCGCCTCGGCATCGCCCACCTCATCGACGAGAAGAAGATCGCGATCACGGAAGACGAGGAGAAGGCGGCGGTCGAATCGTTCCTCGACAACCTGACGGACGAAGAGCGCGGCGAAGCGGAGGCCCGCATCAAGGCCAAGGACGCCCTCTACGACGAGGTCCGCTGGCGCGCGACGGTCGACAAGCTCATCGCTTCCCTGCTCGCTTAACCGGCTCCGCCCAGTGGGCGTGGATGCGCCGCTGGGGATTCACCGCGCGCAGCATCTTACAGCTTTTCTCGTGGATGCGGACGTCGCCCGTGCGGCCGATGACGCCCATGAGGACGTCGCCGGGTTCCGGTTTGCAGCACTTCGCGATGACGGTCGGCATGGGGATGCTCCCTTCCACGCGAGGCGACAGCGCCGTGCCCGACGCGGGCTTCGCGCGGACCGGTTCCTCGTGCTTCACGATGAGGTCGTCGATCTTGAGGAGCGCCGCGGCTTCCGAGATGCTCCCCTGCCCGATCGCGACGAGCAGGTCCTCGCGCTCGAGCAACGTGGCCGGCTTGCCGTCGAGGTGCTTGAGCAACGTCAGCTGCGCGTCGAGCGGCGGACGGCGCAGGCGGCGGAGTTCGCGGTTGAGCGCCTCGATGCCGTCGTCCATCAGCTGCGGCCTGTCGCGGACGGCCAGGTGGCGCTTGAGGCGGTTGCGGGCGGAGGCGGTCTTCAGCAAGTTGATCCACCGCGGGGACGGTTTGGGATCCTTGTGGCGGACGACTTCGACGATGTCGCCGTTCTCCAAGCGGTGGTCCAACGGAACGATGGCGCCGTTCACCCGGGCGGCCTTGAACGACAACCCGACCGCCGTGTGCACCTGGAACGCGAAGTCGAGCGGCGTGGCGCCTTCGGGCAACTCCACGACGTCGCCCTTCGGCGTGAGGACGAACATGTGGTCCGCGACCCCGGACATGCGGGGACGGTCTTCGTCGTCCTCCGGGATGAACGCCCGCTCGACGAGCGCGCGGCTGCGGTCCTGGCGCGTCTTGCCCGCCTCCTTGTAACTCCAGTGCGCCGCGACGCCGATCTGCGCCTCGCGGTGCATTTCGGGCGTGCGGACCTGGACCTCGACCATGATGCCGGGGGGCGCGTGGGGCAGGCCGAGCAGCGTGGTATGCAGGCTCTGGTAACCGTTGGGTTTCGGGAACGCGATGTAATCCTTGAAACGGTTTTGCACGGGGTAGCCCATGCGGTGCAGGAACCCGAGCGCCTGGTAACACGCGGCGTCGCCTTCGACGATCACGCGCAACGCGAACAGGTCCGGGATGCCTTCGATGTGCGTCACCGTCTTGTGACGCATCTTGTTGAAGATGCTGTAGGAATGTTTCTCGCGTCCTTCGACGTGCACGAGCAGCCCGTGGGCGCGCAGTTCCTCCTCCACCGCTTTCGCGGTGCGCTTCAAAAACGAACCGTGCTTCTCGCGCAGCGCCTGCATCTGTTCCGTGATGCGCTCGTGGTCCACCGGGTACAGCACGGGGAACCCCGCGTCTTCCAGGCTGTGCTTCAGCGAATACATGCCGAGCCTTGCGGCCGCCGGAGCGTAGAGGTGCAACACGTCACCGCTGATCTTGCGGCGTTCGTCCGCCGGGTACTTCGCCAGGTTGCGCATCGTGAGCAGCTGGTGGCACAGCATCATGAGGAACACGCGCGCATCCTGGCTCACGCGGAAGAAGTTCAGGCGCAGGCGCTCGAGCGACACGCGCCGGTTATGGGTGGTGAGGTGCCGGAGCACGTGCACTTCCCCGATCATCGCGCGCACCTGTTTGCCGTACCGCCGTTCGATCTCCTCGAAATTCCACTGGTGCAGTTCGGGCACGTGGTGGAGCAGGGCCACCGTCGCGAGGTCGGTATCGGGCTCGAAGGGCAACAGCTCCTCGAGCAAATCGAGGCAGTGGTCGAGCAGCGGCACGCTCGTGCGGTGCGACCCCTGGCCGTACAACTCCTCCGCGTCGGAGAACGCGCGATCCACGGCATCGCGATCAATGCCCGAGGGGAGTGAGCCGCGAAGCTCCTCCCACCTCGCCCGGACCGCTGATACCGCCTGGACCATGGACCCCGAAGTGTACCACGGAAAGCGTTAACGCCCGATCAATAACGTCACCGGTCCATCGTTGGTGCTCTGGACCGCCATGGAGGCCCCGAAGCGGCCCGTTTGCACGTCCTCGATTCCCTGGCGTTTCAGCAGGTCGGCGAACCGGAGGTACAACCGCTCGGCCAGGTCCCGCGGACCGGCGCCCGTGTAATCCGGGCGATTGCTCTTCTCGACGTCGCCGAAGAGCGTGAACTGCGACACGACGAGCGCGCTTCCCCCGACCTCCAGGATCGTGCGGTCGTTGATCTTCCCGTCCTCGCCGGGGAACAACCGGAGCGCGACGATTTTCTTGGCCATGCTTTCGACGTTCTCGTCCGTATCGTCGGCCGCGATGCCCGTCAGGAGCAGGTATCCCTGCCCGATGGAGGAAACGGGCCGGTTCTCCACCGCCACGGAGGCCGAAAGCACCTTTTGGAGGACGATTTTCATACTTTCAGTGTACCTGCTCTTGACTCTGGAACGCGACCTGATAAAGTACAGGCTCGACCGAAGACCGAGGGCATTAGGACGCAGTCCGAAGGTAAGCCCCTCCGAGGCACACAGCATCGCTCATCCGGCTCCGGCTTGGTGATTCGTGCCGTTTGCCTCGCTGGTCTCCCGGTCGGGAACCAGCGATTTTTTTTGGCCTTTCGGCCGAGAGACCCGCTCGGTTCGTACCGGCCGATTTTCCGGACCCACCCCCTCCTCTCCCATGGCAGTCACCAAGCAACAGAAGGCCGAGATCCTCACGGAGCTCAAGGACAAAATGTCCAAGGCGAAGTCGATCATGTTCGCCCACTACATCGGCATGACGGTCTCCGACGTCTCGGAGCTCCGCAGCACCCTCAAGAAGGGCAACGCCGAAATGAAGGTGGCCAAGAAGAACCTCATGCGCATCGCGGCGAAGGAGTCGAACCTCCCGGAACCCCCGGACGAGCAACTCGACGGTCCCGTCGCGTGCATCTTCAGCTTCGAAGATCCCCTCACGGGCGGCCAGATCGCCTTCAAGTTCGCCAAGACCCACAAGCAGGTCGAGCTGATCGGCGGCATTTGGGAGGGCAAACTCATCTCGAAGGAAGAAGCCGTCGCGATCGCCCAGATCCCGGGCCGCGAAGCGCTGCTCGGCATGTTCATGGCGATGTGCCAGGGCCCGCTGTCGTCGTTCGCCCGCGGTCTCTCGGAACTCGCGAAGCAGAAAGAAGCCGCCTCCGCGACGCCCGCCCCGGCCGCAGAAACCAAAGCCGAAGCGCCGGCTCCCGCCGCGGAAGCCCCCGCCGCCGAAGCGGCCCCCACCCCCGCCCCCGAAGCTCCCGCCGCTCCCGCGGCCGAACCTACGGCGGAGGCACCCCAAGCCTGATCTTCCCCCTTATTTCTTTTTTCCCCTGTTAGTATGGCAGACGCTCCGAACCTTTCCGCCGGCGAGAAGGCGGTCATCGACGCCTTGGAGAAGCTCAACGTCATTGAGCTCAACAACGTCGTGAAGTACATGGAAACGGTCTACGGCATCTCCGCGGCTCCGGTCGCCATGGCCGGTGGCGGCGGTGGCGCTGGCGGCGGCGACGCTGCCGAAAAGTCGACCTTCAACGTCGAGCTCACGGAAGCCGGCGCGCAGAAGATCGCGGTGATCAAGGTCGTGAAGGACATCACGGGCCTGGGCCTCGCCGAGGCGAAGGGTCTCGTCGACGCCGCTCCGAAGGTCATCAAGGAGAACGTCGCCAAGGCCGACGCCGAGGAAATGCAGAAGAAGCTCACGGAAGCCGGCGCCAAGGTCACGCTCAAGTAAGCCCTTCCATTCCGGAAACGAAGAGGACCCGACAGGGTCCTTTTTCGCAGGCATCGTCAATCGCAAACGAAGCGGCGATCGTCGTGGGGCGAAAAACTTTGGTACGATGGGCCCATGAAGAAATCTTCCTCCAACAAGTTGTTGTCCCGCCTGGCGCTACCCACGCTGCTCGTCGGTGGCATCGCCATCGCCACGGGCGGCTACGTCGCCGGCATGTTGAACGCTTCGTTGACGCCGCAAGTCTCGTTTCCCACGTTTTGGCAAGTGAGCTCGAACAGCTCGGCCGCGACCGCGATGCCGAACCTCCTGCCCACGGCGATCACCGCCGTTCCGTACCAAGCAAGCCCGATCAGCGGCGTACAAATTCGTCTGCAAATCCAATCCACGAACAACGGCACTGCGGCCGCGGCGGCGACGACGCTGACGTTCGGCGCGACAAAGCCCGATGGCACGAGTGTTTCGTACACCCAGCCGCTCCAGCAATTGGCCGCAGGTGCGACGGTCACGAACCAATTCATCGTTCCGGGCGTGGTCACCTACGGCAAGGATTATACGATCTCCGTCTGTTTGGACCTGCCGAAGAACGTCGCGGAGTCGAATGAAAACGACAACTGCGCGACCGCGAAGGTACAGCTGGCCCAGCCAACGGCCACGCCTCCGACAGGAAGCAGTTCATCGTCGACCCCGGTCGCCGTGCCCCCGCCCCCGCCGTCGTCTTCTTCGAACCCCACCCTGCCGACGACCTGCCCCCTTCCATTGAACTGCTACACGATGGTCGTCGATAGCGGGAAAATGAAGTTCCTCGGCTGCGTCGCCGTGCAAGTGCAAGGCCTCTCATGCGAGATGAACAACTTATTCTCGACACAAGCAGGGTGCGACGCCGCGATGACGGCCGCGATGCAGAAGGCGTGCAACGTGACCGTCTCGCTGAACGGTCACCCGCTGACCTGCACCGCGCCGACCGCACAATAATCGTCATGAGTATCCGATCGAACGAGGACCCTTCGGGGTCCTTTTTCGTGTACCATGCATCCGTCCCCCCACCCCCATGCGTTTCGCGTCCCGCCTCCTCGCAGTCGTCTCGGTCCTCTCGCTCCTCGCCCCGTCCGGCGCCCTCGCGGCGACGAACCGCGCGCCGGCGAAGGCCATGAAACTGAGCGACGTCCTCGCCATCAGCCAGAAGAACAAGAAGTCCGCGTCGTTCGAGCTCCACGTGAAAACGAAGGGCGGCGGCACGAGCATCGACTTCGACCTGCAGGGACGCCAGAAAGGGAACCCGACCGCGGTCAACGCCGTGGCGGGCGACATGACGTTCTCGCTCGATGCCACGCTCCTCGACGGATCCACGGCGTCGGCCGAGGGTCGGCTCGTGATCGTCGGCGGCGTCGGCTACCTGACGCTGGACTCGATCGAGAGCACGAACGAGTTCGTGGCGATCTACACCGACGCTCTGCAGGAACACGTCGGCACGTGGTACAGCTTCCCGCTCGACGACGCCGATGGCGCCATGGACGCGTCGGCGCAGAAGGAGAACGACGCGGCGATCCGCGCGCTCGACAAGTTCTTCGACGTGAAGCAGGAAAAGACGCGTAACGGCGTGACGTATACCGCGAGCGTGCCGAAAGCGAAACAGTCGGCGCTCATGAAGAAACTCCTGGGCGGGAATTCGCTCCCGTCATTCGTCCAAGGGCAGCTGGAGGAAAAGAAGACCGGGAGCATGGACATGTCGGTGACGCTGAAAACCCTGCGCGACGCGTTCCAGTCGCTCTCGATGAAGGCCACCGTGCTTTCGAAGACGGGCACGCGGAAGGACACCACGACCGTGACCTTCGCGGCGACCGTCCTGGAAACGGCGCCGACCATCACGGCCCCCGCGGAAAGCACGCCCCTCGAGGAAGCCTTCGGCACCGCGCTCGGGGAAGACGACGCCCCGTCGACGATCGAACAAGCGCGCAACGCGCAACGGAAGGCCGACGTGAACTCGATCCTCAACGCCGTGTACCAGTACGCGATCGACAACGACGCGGATCTTCCCCCGGCCCTTTCGAAGGCGGGCACGGCGCGCAAACCGATCTGCAAATCCCTATCGCCCTGCAACGGCGTCTCGCTCGACGTCCTGCTCGATTCGTACCTCGTCCGCGTCCCCTCCGACCCCTCGCAAAGCGCCGCCAGCAAGGAATCGGGCTACTGGATCCAGGTCATAGACAACGGCCGCATCACCGTGTCGGCCCCCTTGGCCGAGGAAGGCGCTTCGATCTCCGTGACCAAGTAAGGGCCTAAAACATGGGTTTTACGCGTTCGGATTGACAATTCGGTTCAATACGCGGATACTGAGCCTAGCAAACGTCCAGTCCTCGCTAGTCGGTCACACGATAAAGAAAGGAATGGAGACGATGCGTCTTACTTCCTTTTTTTCTTCTCAGCTTTATGGCTGATCAACAGATCCAGTGCCGCGACTGCGGTGCCATGTTCGACTTCTCGGAAGGCGAACAAGCGTTCTATGCCGAGCGCAACTTGTCGGCTCCCCAGCGCTGCAAAGCCTGCCGCGACGCTCGCAAGAACCAGCGCGGCGGCGGCATGGGTGGCGACCGCCAGATGTTCGACGCGGTCTGCGCCCAGTGCGGCACGGCCTGCCAGGTCCCGTTCAAGCCCCGCCCCGAAAGCGAGGGTGGACGCCCGGTCCTCTGCAAGGCGTGTTTCATGGCCAGCAAGGCCTAAGAGGACGTTCTCCTCAATGGAATACAAAACACCCGCCTCACGGCGGGTGTTTTCGTACCGGCCCGCTGTTTGCTATACTGGCTCCGTGCACAAGTCGCAGTGGTTGATCATCGCGCTCGGAACGGTCGGACTCGTCGTCGGCTACAGCGCCGTAGTATTGAAAAGCGACACCGCCTTCGCAAACGCAAAATCCTGCCCGTTTAAGAACGCCGCACCCGTGGCGTGCACGGGCCCCGATTGTCCGCACAATGGATAATCTCCGTTTCCTTCGTTCGGGACTCTTTTGGACGTGCTTCCTCGTCACGTTCGCGGTCGCGACGCTCTTCTTCGGATGGGAACTGCGGCTCGTTCCCCTGCCGTTCCCCATGCTTCCGCGGGCACCCGCCACCTCGCTCGACTACGCGTTCGCGGGAGGATTGATCTGCCTTCTCTCCCTCGCCTCGGGGCTCTTCGCGTGGCAGCAACGCTACGGATCGTGCCCCGTCGGCGTGAAGCGCACGTTCGGCATCGCGGGAATGCTCGGCGGCCTCGCCTTGCTCTGCCCGGTGTGCCTCGCCCTGCCGGGCTTGCTGCTGGGAATCGGCACCATCATCGCCGTCCTCGGTCCGTTCCTGCCGCTCCTCCGCCTGCTGGCGCTGGTATTCGCGGGCGTGGCGGTGTTCCTGCTGTGGCCCAAACGCGCGTAAGCTGACCGCATGCGACTCCGCTGGTTGGACCTGCTCCGCAGCGCCGCGATCCTCGGGATGGTGGCGTATCACGCGGCCTACGACCTCCAGGAATTCCACGGGTGGCCGTTCGACGTGACGCACGGGAACTGGAAACTCTTCCAGGTCTCCATCGCGTCGCTCTTCCTCGTCGTCGCGGGCATCAGCGCCGGGTTCTGGACGCGCTCGAACCCGTACCGCAAGGCCCGGGCGCGTTTCTGGACGCTCCTCGGCGCCGCGATGGTCGTGAGCGTCGCGACGTACGTGGCCGATCCCCACGCGTGGGTCCGCTTCGGCATCCTCCACTGCATGGCGCTCGGGGCGCTTTTCCTGCCGCCCCTGCGCCGGCTGCATCCGGCCATCATCGCCGTGCTCGGCATCGTCGTGCTGGCGTGCGGCCCGCTCGTCCCCGCCCCGCCGTTCGCGTCGGTCGACTGGGTGCCGCCGGTCCCCTGGCTCGGACCCCTGTTCCTGGGCTTCGCGGCCGGCCTCCCACTCGCGCGGCGCGCGTGGAAACCGGCGAAACGGTCGCGCCTGCTGGATGCGCTCGCCTGGCCCGGCAGGCACTCGCTCGGCATCTACCTGCTGCACCAGCCGGTGCTCCTCGCGGTCTTGTGGCTGCTCAGGCCCTAGGCAAATCGCACGCGACGTGCAATTCCTGCACCGTGTGGAGCGGCTTCTCGCCCTTCAGCCACGTGGTGATCGATTCCAGGCAGTCCACGTACATCGTGCGGACCGAGTCGTCGGCGTAGAACGCGATGTGCGGCGTGGTGACGACGCGCGGGTGCTGGATGAGCGCCTTGTCCTCTTCCACGTGCGCCTCGTTGGCGAGCACGTCGAGGAGGGCCCAGCCGACTTTCCCGCTCTCGAGGCCCCTGAGGAGCGCCTTCGAATCGATGAGCGATCCGCGGGCCGTGTTCACGATGATCACGCCGTCCTTCATCTGCGCGATCGCTTCGTCGTTGATCATGCCCTTCGTTTGGGGCAGCGACGGCGCGTGGAGCGAGATGACGTCCGATTCGGCGTAGAGCTGCGGGCGCTCGACGTAGGAGACGCCGAACTTCTCCTTCAATTCCTCCACCACGTAGATGTCCTGCGCCAGGATGCGCATGTCGAATCCATGGGCGAATTGGGCCACTTTGCGGCCGATTTTGCCGGTTCCGACGATGCCGATCGTCTTGCCGTTGAGGGCCATGCCCTTGAGGCCTTTGTAGTCGAACTCGCCTGCGTTCACGCGGCGGTTGCCCTCCCACACGTGCCGCATCGTGCCGAGCAACAGCGCGAACACGTGCTCGGCGATGACGTGCGAGCCGTAGTCCGGCACGTGGCACACCGAGATCCCCCGCTCCTTGCACGCCGCCAGGTCGATATGGTCGAAGCCGACCGACCGCGTGCACACCAGGCGCAGCTTCGGGAGCGCGGCGATCACGTCGCCCGTGAGTTTGGTGTTCACGAAGATCGAGAGGATCTGCACGTCGGGACACTCCGCCGCGAGGTCGGCGTCCGCTTCGAGGAACCTCGATTGGGGATACGCGGCGACGACGCGCGCTTTTTCCTGGGGATCGACGTCCAAAAACACGATGGAGGGCTGTTGCATGGCCGCATCGTACCGAACGAAACGGGAATTCAAAGCGCAAACTGAAGAGGATGGAGGGGGCGTTTCGTGGTCTGCTTTCTGTTTATCGGCTGCGGTCCCCGCTACACTGCGGACCGCATGAACGCGTTCCAGATACGCCGCCTCAAAGAGGAGGCGCCCCCGTCGTCGTTCACGAAGGCCGTGCGCTGGATCCGCCGCGTGCGGTTGCCTGCCGCGTTCCTCTTTTGGCGCGTGAAGGAAGTGGTGAAGGAGAAGAAAGAAGCGAAGCGGCGGAGCGCCCTCGTGAAAAAAATCCTCGTGATCGCGGTGATCGTCGCCGCCTGCACGGGCGGCGTCGCCGTGGGCGTGAAAGCCCTCGTCGACATGAACGTGATCCAGGTGACGCAGATCATGGAAGTCGCGGGCACGCCGTTGCCGACCGACGAGTACGGGCACACGAACTTCCTCCTCTTGGGCCAGGGCGACGAAGCGCACGACGGCGTGGACCTGACGGATACCATCATCCTGGCCAGTCTGGACGCCCGGAACCGCAGCGCGGCGATGATCTCAATCCCCCGCGACCTGTACCTCCGCACCGAGCGGATGGGCGCCGGACGCATCAACGCGCTCTACCGCGACTTCAAGTACTCCCTCATCCACGACGGCATGGACAAGGAGGAAGCCGGCCGCGCGGCCATGCAGGAATTGGCGACGGAACTGAGCAACTTCTTCGGCATCAAACTGCACCACGTGGTGAAGGTCGACTTCATCGGGTTCGTCCAAGCGGTCGACGCCGTCGGCGGCATCGACATCGACGTGCCCGAGGACCTCTACGATCCCGAGTACCCGGGACCGAACTACACGTACCAAACGTTCTCCGTCCTGGAAGGGCACCAGCACTTCGACGGCGAAACGGCGCTGAAGTACGCCCGCAGCCGCCACTCCACGAGCGATTTCGACCGTTCGCGCCGCCAGCAGGACATCCTGCAGGCCCTGGCGGACAAGGGAAGGAGCGACGGCGTCCTCACCAGCCCCTCGCGCATCACGTCGCTCCTCCGGATCATGGACCAGCACGTCGCCACGACCCTGACGTTCCGCGAAATGGTGACCTTGGCGAAGCTCGGGGCGTCGATCGACCGCAGCAAGATCGTCAGCGTGCAGTTCAACCTCGAGGGGCCCGGCGGCTTCCTCTATCCCCCGCCGCGCGACCAGTTCGGCGGCGCCGCGGTGCTCATCCCGAATTCCTGGAACGAAGTGCGCACGTTCATGAACCTCATCCTCACGCAGCGCCCGCTCTTCCTCGACGAGCAATCGATCGACGTCTACAACGCCGGCGGCCCGAGCGGCGCGGCGGGACTCCTCGCGCGCGAGCTGGACCGCTACACACTGCACGTCGGGGAGGTCGCGAACTACGACGGCGATGACCGCCCGACATCGGCGATCCTGGCTCCGGAAAGCCGAAAACAAACGGCCGAAACGCTCGGGACGTTGCTCGGGATCGCGGATATCGCCACACTACCGAGTACATCGACCGGTACGTCCGTCCAAATCCTCCTCGGGGAGGACTACCACTACGTCCCCATCGGGGACCTGGCGGCGAAGGACGACGCGGCCGACAACCCATGACGCCACGCGAGATCATCGCCGAAGCCTGGAACATCACGACCACGCAGCCGAAAATCCGGCGGTGGGCGTTCACCTCGACGCTGTTCGAGACGATGCTCAACGTGAAGCTTCTCGCCTACCAAACGTACTTCGCGTACGAATTCCTTTACCGCGGTGGCGAGGTCGGGTTCTTCGACATCGAGATCTGGATCTGGAAAAGCCTGCCGCCCGCGCTGTCGATCTCGATTCTCCTCTTCTTCGTCCTCCTCGTGGTGGTCGAATTCTTCATGCCTCACCTATGCCTCGGCGCCATCATCGGCTTGGCCGCCAAGAAAGCGAAGGGCGAGCCGGTACGGGGTGGCGGGGTGCTCGCGCTGTACAACTTCTTCGCCATTTTCACGATCCACGAGTTCCTCATCCTCAGCTCGATCCCCACGGCGGTCACGGCCATCTCGCTCATCATCCGCTACATCGACGCGCCCCTGAAAGGCCCCAGCATCGTGGCCGTCATCCTCCTCTTCCTCTTCGGCTCGCTGCAGAAGTTCCTCTTCGCCTTCGCGGAAGAAGCCGCCGTCATCCAAAAACTCGGCGTCTTCGAAGCCATCGGCCGCAGCTTCAAGCTGATCCTCAGCCACCTGTGGCAGATCATGTTCCTCTACCTGCTCCTGCTCGTCATTTCGCTACGCATCGTGATCAACGCGGTCATGGTGATCCTTATCCCCGCGATCGTGCTTGGGTTCGGATTCATCCTCACGTTCATCGTGTCGTTCCAGGCCGCCGTCATCGCCGCGACGGTCCTGGCGCTCGTCCTCATCGCGGTCGCGAGCTACTTCCTCGGCTACATCCATGCCTTCAAGCAGACGGTGTGGACCCTCACGTACATGGAATTCATGAAGCACAAGGACATGGACGAGATCTGATCGGCTTCACGATAAGACATGGGCTGGAGTACAGTGATTGCCGCCGCTTCGTCCATGCCTTCACGCACCACCCTCCGGCGGATCGGATACCGCGCACGCGTGCTCGCGGTGGTGTTCGTCGTGTCGAGCACGGCGACCTTCGCCGGCACCTCGATGGTGAAGGGCCAGGTGCTGTGGCAGTACTTCTACGGCGCTTCCGCGTCGTCGACCGGCACCTCGGCATCGGCAAGCAGCACCGCGCCGGCCCCCGTCACGAACGACTGTTGCGATACGAAAACGGGCCAGTGCGTCCCGTCCGGGCTCGGCTGCGCCGGCGTCGTCATGGGAAGCGCGTGCGCCACGTCCTGCAAGAAGGCCGGTTCGCCGAGCTCCGCGGCGACGAAAACGTGTTGCATCCCATCGACCGGCCTCTGCCAATACGTCGGCAACGGCTGCCCGCAGGGATCGGTCGTCTACGACGACATGGCGAAATGCGCGCTCAAGTGCACGAAAACGTCGTCCTCGTCCCCGGGCACGCCCCCGGCGCCCGCTTCGTCCGCGGCGCCCAAACAATGCTGCAACCTCGGCACCTATACCTGCGGCCCGCTACTGGGGAACGGCACGTGCCCGCCCCTCACCTTCCCCCTCGACGCCTCGACGTGCGCGGCGACGTGCGGAAGCCTCAAGCCCAAACCCGTCTCGAGCAAACCCCCATCGTCGTCCTCCAGCTCTTCCTCGTCTTCGAGGACGTCGTCGATCCCCTCCTCGGTGGCCGCTTCGAGTTCGAACTCGTCCGCCGTCCGCTGCTGCACGTGCTACTACCAAGAGCACGCGCAATGCGACACCCGCACCGCGCTGAACTGCATGCCGAACGATTGTTACGACGGCATCGATAACGATCGGGACGGGAAGATCGACGGAAAGGGAAGCAATCGCGATCCCGGATGCATCACCGGGTTCGGCTACACCGACGAGAGCGAGCTACCCGGCTACCAGCCGATGGACTGCGCGCTCTCCGCCGCCGGATCGTGCATCGGACGGCACCTGGCGCTCTGCCAAGACACGACCCGTCCCGAGTTCGCGGGGTGCAACCAAATACGCGCGCTACCCAAAGGCACCATCACGCCGCTCCCGGCGGAATGGAAATGCACCGATCCGAAAGTGATCGAGTTCGGGCACGAAATTCCCGGCCAGTGTTCCGGCGTCCAACAGCGTATCGAGGACGTCCTGAATTGCACCGATGCCGGCTGCCCCGTGGAATTCAAAAACGCCGGCTGCGGCGTTGCCCAAAATCTCGACGATTGGCACACGTGCCTTCCGAAATTCCAAGACCTCATGGCCAAGCGCGGCATTCCCGTCCTCGTGCTGGAACTCGAACAAACGACCCACGTCGTGGACCAGTGTACGACGACCGTGCGTTTCGAAATCACGCAAGACACCGCGAACGAAACGTACGGCCCCTGCTCGTTCGGCTCCAAATGCCCGACGGCCGAGCAGGCGTTCAAATGCACGTACCAATCCTCTCCGCTCATCACGAAAAACGGCATCTGCTGCCGCGGCCCGAACGGCAAAATCCGGATGGAAGACACCTTCGGCGGCACGTGCCCCAACTTCTGCAGGACGGGATACTCCTGCGAGAAGGCCGGCACGGTCGAGTCGTGCACACCCTATCCCGCAGGAACCCCGCAACGTTCGCAGATCTGTTGCACGCAGTTCGGCGGATACCTCTCCTACAAAGACGGGGCGTCCTGTCCCGCGGGGCAAGAGACGGGCGACGCCACTTCTCGCGTCACCAAAGCGTCGTGCGGCGACGCCCAGAAGGAAGCGCTTGCGGTCGCGCAGGAGCGCATCGCCGACGAGCATGAGAAATGCGATCTCACCCCGGGGTCCACTTTCAAGAGCTCCTGCACCACGACGAAGTTCAAAAGCTCGTGGGTTCCGTACTCGTGCACCTACGACGGCGCGTGCGATTGGACGTGTTCGTGGTGAGGCCTTGACCGTGGACGAGCGTACACCTATACTGGTGCACGATCGTCCCCACCGCCCATGACCCTCACCCCCCACCAGCGCACGACCCTCAATTTCATCCGCGAATTCCAGCATAAACGCGGGTATTCGCCGTCGCTGGCCGACTTGGCCGTGGCGTTCGGCGTGAAGTCGAAGAACGCGGTGGCGAAGGTGGTGAACGCCCTCCTGAAGCACGGCATGCTCGAGAAGGATCCGAAGGGCCGCATCAAGATCATCGACATGCAGGAAGAAGACGGCAACGTCCACGTGCCGCTGACGCTCTCGTTGTTCGGCCCCATCACCGCCGGCTTCGCGGCCCCGGCCGAAGAGCAGACGAGCGAGACCATCACCATCGAGGACTACATCGTGAAGGACCGCGCGAACACGTTCCTCCTCCGCGTGAAGGGCGACAGCATGATCAACGCCGGCATCCACGAGGGCGACCTCGTGATCGTCGAACGCGGCAAGGAACCGCGGGTGCACGACATCGTGGTCGGCGTGCTCGACGGCGAGTTCACGCTCAAGCGCCTCCGCAAGGACAAAGGGAAGTTCTACCTGCAGGCCGAGAACGACGCGTATCCGGACCTCTTCGCCCTCGAAGAGCTCCAGGTCGCGGGCGTCGTGCGCGGCGTGATGCGCAAGTACTAAGCGCTCCCCTTCCCCACCGTTTTCCCATGATCGCGCACGTCGACGCGGACGCTTTCTTCGCGTCCGTCCTTCAACGGCTGCACCCGCACCTCCGCGGCAAAGCGCTCATCGCGTCGGGCATGGGCGGCGGCTGCGCGATCGCCGCCAGCTACCCGGCCAAGGCGAAGGGCGTGAAGACCGGCATGCGGATCAAAGACGCCTTGGCCCTCTGCCCGGAAGCGATCGTGATGCCCTCGGATTTCCGCGAGACCGGGCTCGCGAGCCAGCAGATCGAAGCCATCCTGAAAGACGTCTGTCCGATGGTCGAGGAAATGTCGATCGACGAATGGTTCCTCGACCTCGACGCCCTGGTGGGCGGCACGCCGGACGACCCGGAAACGTGGGCGCGCGCGATCCAAGACCGCGTCATCCGCTGGACCGACATCGGCGTGTCGATCGGCGTCGCCCCCACGAAGACGCTCGCGAAAATGGCGGGCGAAGAACGCAAACCGCGCGGCGTGACGGTCCTGAAAACCCGGGACGACATCGACGCCTTCCTGAGGCGACGTCCCGCCGCGGCGATTCCCGGCATCGGCCGCAAGCGCGAGATCGACGTGCAAGCGCGCGGATGGGAAACGGCCCACGACATCGCCTACGCGGACGACTTCCTGCTCAAGGCATTGTTCGGCAGGGGCGTCGTGGAACTCGCGGCCGAGATCCGCGGCGAACCCGTGTACGCGGTCACGACCGAGACCGCCCCGCCGAAGTCTATCTCCCGCACGCGGAGCTTCGCGCCCACCGACGACTCGGGAATCCTCTGGGCGTACGCGCTCCAGCACCTCAGCTACAGCGTGCTCAAGATGCGCCGGCACGGCCTCGCGGCGAAAGGGATCTCGATCTGGCTCCGGAACGCCACCTACGACGGCGGCGACGACGCGGCGCTGAAACTCCCCCGCGCGTACGACACCGAGATCGACTTGATCCCCTTCGCGCGCAGGTGCTTCCAGCGGGCGCGGCGGTACAACAAACGCTATACCCAGGTGGCCCTCGCCCTGTGGCACCTGGTGCCCGGCGGGACGGTCCAGTATTCGCTCTTCACCCCGCCGGAGGCCACCGACCGCATCCTGCACCTCCAGACAAGCCTGGACGGCCTCAGGACGCGCTACGGCAAGGATATCGTGGTTCCGGGGGGTGCGGTGCCCATCACCGAAAACAAGCGCCCTGGGCTGACCGTGACGACGATCGATTGACCCCGCGCGGCGCCGGCCGGAGAATGCCCCTCCGGTCATTCACGCCTTTCGTGGTCATGCTCCTGCCTTCGCGTCGAAGCCAGGACGATGACCATGGTTATCCCGGAGAAAGAAACATGTTTCGCCTATGGGAATTTTTCGTGGCGCTGTGTCGGTCCACCGCGAAACCGGAACGTCCGGTCATCGCGAAATGCGCGTGCTGCGGCAGGGACATCCGAGCCGGCCAGACTGTGCGCCATCACCTCGATGACGGCGCCGCGGTGCCGGCGGGCGCCGTGCGATGGAGCGAGCGCTGGTCCGTGGCGTGCATGACATGCGCCGAAATGCCGTGCGACGGCACGGGCAAGTTGGAACTCGAACACGGCGTGCCCGTCGCGCGTTCCGTCCCGTTCGAAGAGTTGTATGCGTGAAAAATGCGTGGGATAACCATCCCGAACGGGCGCGCGAGCGCCCGTTTTCACAATCCCTTCAACCGTTCCTCGATCTTCGCGAGTTTCTCCTTCGCCTCGGCGAGCTTCGCCTTCTGTTCGTCGATGACCGCCGCTGGCGCGCGCGCCACGAACTGTTCGTTGCCCAGCTTCGCTTCGATGCCGGCGACGAATTTCTGGAGGCTTTCTTGCTCCTTCGTCAGGCTCGCCTTCGCCTTCTCGGCGTCGAAGAGTCCCTCGAGCGACACGTGGATCTCGATGCCCGGCAGGAAAGCGCTGGCGACGTTCTTCAGCTCGGGCTTCGTCGTTTCGAACGTGAGGCTCGCGACCTTCGCGAGGCGTTTGACGTGTTCCGCCTGGCTTTCGAGCACGTCGAGGTGCGCGTCGGTGACGATGGTGACGGTCAGTTCCTTGCCCGGTTCGACCTCGTTCTCGGCGCGGATCTGGCGGAGCGTCGTGACGACGTCGATCACGCGCTGCAGGTCCGCGCGCTCTTTCTGCAGGCCGCCGTCGAACGCCTTCGGCCACTCCTGGCGGATGAGCGGGCCCGCGTCGGCGGCGCCGAACTGCGCCCAGAGCTCTTCCGTCACGAACGGGCAGTATGGGTGCAGGAGGGTAAGGAGGTTGCGCATCGTTTCGACGAGCAGGGCCGGGTTGGGCTCGCCCTTCGAGAGTTCGAGGTACCAGTCGCAGAGGAAATCCCACGTGAAAGCGTAGAGCCGTTCGCCGGTTTCGCTGAGGCGGTACTCCTCGATCCCCTTCGTCACGTCGCCGATGAGCGCGCCGAGCTCCTGCGTGAGGGCTTTGTCGGCGAGCGACTTCGCCTCGACGTCGTCGACCGCGCGCGGGTCGATCCCCGCCTTCTCGCACTCGAGGAGGATGAACCGGCACGCGTTCCAGAGCTTGTTCACGAAGTTGCGGTAGCCGGCGATCTTCTCGTCATAGAGCTTCGCGTCCGCACCCGGCGACTGGCCCACGATCATCGCCATGCGCAGCGCGTCGGCGCCGTACTTGGGGATGACCTCGAGCGGATCGACCATCGTCGACGGGTCCGATTTGCTCATTTTCTTGCCCTCCTTGGTGCGGATAAGGCCGTGGAAGTACACGACCTCGAACGGCACCTCGCCCGTGGCGTAGGTCGTCATGAGGATCATGCGCGCCACCCAGAAGAAGATCAGGTCGTAGCCCGTCTCCATGACGGACGTGGGGTGGAACTTCTGGAAATCCGGGCTCTTGCGGAGCATGTCGCCGATCGAGAGCGAGTAATCTTCGGTGAGCGCGGGGTCCACGAGCGTGCTCCACGTCCACAGCGCGGACGAGAACCACGTGTCGAGCGTGTCGGGGTCCTGCTCCCATCCCTCGCCGTCCGGCGCCTTGGCGCCGACGTGCGTTTCCTCGCCCCTGTACCACACGGGAATGCGGTGGCCCCACCAGATCTGGCGCGAGATGCACCAGTCGCGGAGGTTGTCGATCCAGTGGAAGTACGTCTTGGTGAAGCGGTCCGGAATGATCGCGATGTCGCCGTGGTGAACCACGTCGTGCATCACTTCCTTGAGCGACATCTTCTTCCCCTTCCAATCGACGACGGGTTTGCTGACGTCCACGAACCACTGGAGCTTGATCTGCGGTTCGATGGTGCCGCCGCCGCGGCTGTTCACCGCCTTGTTGTGGACGTAGTCCTCCTTCACGCCGGTCACGAGGCCTTTCTTCTGCAATTTCTCGACGATGAGCGGGCGCGCGTCGTCGATGTGCATGCCGGCGAACTCGCCCGCGGAGGGCAGCAATTTGCCGCTTTCGTCGATGATCTGCTCCTTTTCCAGGCCGTGGCGTTCGGCGATGCCGAAGTCCACGTGGTCGTGCCACGGCGTGATGGTCATCACGCCCGTGCCGAACGCCGGGTCGATCGATTCGTCCTTGATGACCGTCGCGCGCACGGGCCCGTTGATCCACTCGGCGTCGAACGTGTCGCCGTGTTTGTACTGCGCGTAGCGCTCGTCGTCCGGGTGCATCACCACGTACTTGTCGCCGAACTTCGTCTCGGGGCGCGAGGTGCCGATCTCGAACGGACCGTATTTGAACGTGAAGAACGGGATCGTCTCCTCCTTGTACTCCAGCTCGTCGTCCGAGACGGTAGTGCGGAGCTTGGGATCCCAGTTCACGATGCGGTGTCCGCGGTAGATGAGGCCGTCCTGGTACATCTTCGCGAAGACTTCGTTCACCAGGCGGTTGAGCGACGGCTCGAAGGTGTAGCGCTCGCGGGACCAGTCGCAGCTCGCGCCCATTTTGCGCATCTGGCCGCGGATCGTGCTTTGGCTGCCGTCGACGAACTCCGCGATTTTCCCGAGCAGCTTCTCGCGCCCCAGCTCCTTGCGCGGGTCCTTCATGCCTTCCTTCTGCAGCTTCTTGATCACCACGCTCTCGGTGGCGATGGCAGCGTGGTCGGTACCGGGGACCCACAGGGCCTCCTTGCCGTTCATACGCGCGAAACGGATGAACGCGTCCTGCAGCGCGAGCATCACCGCGTGGCCGAGGTGGAGCTGGCCGGTGGCGTTCGGCGGCGGAAGCGAAATGGTGAAGGGCTCCTTCTTGCTCGTCGCATCCGCCACGAACGCGCCGGAATCCTCCCACATCGTGTAGATGCGGTCTTCGACGGCCTTCGGGTCGTATGCCTTATCGAGCACGGGCGAAGTATAGGGAGACAACGCACAAAAGCGCTATTTGACATATTTTTTATTAAGTTTCACAATTGCAGCAGTTGGCAGTGCACCGCGCATTGCTTTTGGAAACAACGGTTGATGAAGGGAATGTTGAGATGAAAGCTTTTCGAACGTTTGACGGATGTCGCGAGGAACTGCGGAAGTTGCGCATCGTGTTTCGTCCCGACGGAGATGATTCCAAGCAGCAATACCTAGAGATCGGGGCGGAAGGATCCGCATTCCGAGGCCGTCTCTCAAAGAACGTATGCACAAAGGGCTGGCTCAAGCACTATTGCCCGGAGAACGCGATCGACTTCGCGGAGATCGAGGCACTCTGCCACGATGACGCGACCGTGATGACGGCGGAACAGATTTTGCAGGAGGTTGCAAAGCAATTCTGGGGGTTCGCGAAACCAAAATTGACCCTAGAGGAAATCGCTTTTTACCTATTGTTCACAACGGTAACGCGCCAGGACCGTCAGACGCCGGACCTCAGGCCCTGTGACATTGCGGAGACGTTCGGGGAATATTGCCTCGAACGGACGCTGGAAGAAGTGGAGGACGTGCTCCTCTCCGTACAGGAATAACGTACGAACGTGCGCTACGGCGCGATCATCAACCGAACGAAGGCTGTCCGTCCGGATAGCCTTCTTCACTATGCCTATCGGCCGTACTCGGAATACGTCTTCCCCTCGCGGATGCAAGCCAACGCGGCCTTCATGTAGGGCATCATCTCGGGCAATGCATCGAGCGGGAACCACCCCAGGTGGTCGCACTTCGCGGGTTCGACGTTCGCGGGCTCCCCTTCCCATTCTCCCGCGGTGAAAAAGTACGCGACGCGCTCGTGCTTCGGCTCCTGGTTATGGCAATGGCGGTGCATCGTGTGGGCGTGGGCCACGCGCGCGGGATCGACCGTGATGCCCGCCTCTTCAAAGGCCTCGCGGATGGCGCCGGCGACCGGCGACTCGCCCGGTTCCTTGTGCCCCGCGGGAAAGCAGTACTTCCCGTCTTCGTAGCCCGTGTTCGCGCGGCGCAGCAAACACACCTTCCCGTCGCGAATGAGAACGAGGGACACTTCCTGGATGGCGGAGCAATCGGTGCGCATGAGCTCGGATTCTACTCCGAGGGTTCCTGCGCACATAAAACAAAAGCCCCGCAGCTAGTACGGGGCAGATGTTAAATAGTGGAAAGATCGAAGCCCGCCTTGAGAGTGAGCCGGACCTTTTTAATGAATCAGTCAAAAAAATGCAAGATTTTCTTCACATTTTGCAATTACGGCGAGTAAAATAGGGCGCATGGCGAAAGGTTATCCCGGCGACGTGCGCGATACCTATCTCGACGGCACCTTGCTGGGTGCCGCGGGCGGCGTCTTGAGCGTGGCCATGGAAGGAATAGACCAGATCCCCCGCGCGCTCAGTGGCCGCGAGTACCAGGCGCCGCAGGGCATCATGGGCCGCACGCGACGGGACATCGGCGCGCTCTTCGGACACCTGGGCAAAGGCGAATTCTTCAAGGCAGCGACCGCCGCGTGGTCGGTCGTATCGGGCGACGTCATCATGGACGGCTACGACGCCGTGACGGGAAAGCGAAAGTGAGCGCATGAAAAAGGCGCCCTTTCGGACGCCCCCTTCTTTGATCGTGGTTTAGCGTCGGAATCCGCCGCCGCCCGGGCGACCGCCGCCGAAGCCGGGGCGACCACCGGGACGCGGGCCGCCGAAGCCGCCGCGCTGCGGCGCGACGTAGCCCTCCGGAGGATCGGTCATCTGCTTGAGCGAGAGGCGCGTCTTGCCTTCCTGCGCGTCGTACTCGACGCACTTGGCCTTGATGACGTCGCCCACCTTGAGCACGTCCTCGACCTTCTCGGTACGGGTCCACGCGAGTTCGGAGATGTGGATCATCGCGTCCTTGCCGTGGCCGAATTCCACGATGGCGCCGGTGCCGTCGATGATGCGGACCACCGTGGCGTCGTAGACCTTGCCGACCTCCGGCTTCTCCGTGATGCCGAGGATCCACTCCTTCGCGCGGCGCATCATTTCGCCGTCCGTGGCGGTGACGAACACCATGCCGGAGTCCTCGATGTCGATCTCGACGCCGAGGTCGCCCGTGATCTTCTGGATCGTCTCGCCGCCCTTGCCGATGACCAAGCGGATGTCCTCCGGGTTGATCTGGATCGTCTCGATGCGGGGAGCGTAGGGCGAGAGGTCGTGGCGGGGTTCCTGGATCGTCGCGAGCATCGTCGAGAGGATCTCGCCGCGGCCCACGCGGGCGCGCTCGAGGGCTTCGGCGAACACGGAGTCCGGGAGGCCCTTGATCTTGATGTCCATCTGGATGGCCGTGATGCCCTTCTCGGTGCCGGTGACCTTGAAGTCCATGTCGCCGCCGAAGTCTTCTTCGTCCTGCAGGTCCGAGAGGATCACGTACTGGCCCTTTTCTTCGTCGGACACGAGGCCGAGCGCGATGCCCGAGACCGGCGACTTGATCGGCACGCCGGCCGCCATGAGGGCGAGCGTCGAACCGCAGGCCGCGGCCATCGAGGACGAGCCGTTGCTGGCGAGGATCTCGGTGACGGTGCGGATCGTGTACGGGAATTCTTCCTGGCTCGGGAGCACCGGCTCGATGCCGCGCTGCGCGAGGTTGCCGTGGCCGATTTCGCGGTTACCGACGGACAAGCGGTTGGAGGTCTCGCCGACGGAGAACGGCGGGAAGTTGTAGTGGTGCATGTAGCGCTCCTTGTGTTCGCCTTCCATGCCTTCGACCAACTGCTGGTCGCCGGGGGCGCCGAGGGTGCAAGTCGTGAGGCCCTGCGTTTCGCCGCGGGTGAAGAGGGCGCTGCCGTGGACGCGCTGCGGAAGCACGTCGATGAGCGTCGTGATCTGGCGGATTTCGGTGACCTTGCGGCCGCTCATGCGCGTGCCTTCCTCGAGGATGAGGCGGCGCACTTCGCCCTTGATGACCTTGTCGACGAACGCGGCGCCGTACTTGTAGAGCTTCTGGAGGGTTTCGTCCTCGCCGGCGGGACCGAACTTCTCTTCGAGGTCCTTGGCCGCGCCGTCCATGAGCTTCGTGAAGAGCGCGCGGCGCTCGAGCTTCGGCATCGGCGTCTTGATGGCCTCGTTGATGGCCTTGAGGTGCTTCTCCTTGAGGAACTTCAGGCCTTCGGCGTGCTCGAACGGCGCGTCGAATTCCATCTTCTTCTTGCCGACCTGCTTCTGGATCGTCGCGAAGAACTCGGCGATCTTCATCGCCCACTTCTTGCCGAACTCGATGGCGCGGAGCACGTCGGCTTCGGGCACCTGGTTGGCGCCGGCTTCGATCATGACGATGCGCTCGAGCGAGGCCGTGACGAAGAGGTCCAAATCGGACGTCTTGCGGGCTTCGACCGTCGGGTTGAGCACCAGCTCGCCGTTGATCAGGCCGACGCGGACGGAACCGAGGACGGAGTCGTTCGGACAATCCGAGATGGCGATGGCCAGGTTCGCCGCGTTGGCGGAGGCGAGGTCATGCGCGTTTTCGAAGTCGTACGACAACACCGTGCAGAACACCTGGATGTCGTTGCGGATGTGCTTCGGGACCATGGGCCGGAGTCCGCGGTCGACGACGCGTCCCATGAGGATGGCGGCGTCGCTCGGGCGTCCTTCGCGCTTGCGGAAGCGCGACCCGGCGATCTTGCCGCCGGCGTAGTTCTTCTCCTGGTACACGAGCTGCAACGGGAGGAAGTCCACGTCGCGCGCCTTGGCGCTGACGGTGACGTTGCCCATCGACACCGTGTCACCCATTTGGATGAGCACCGTGGCGTTGGCTTGTTCGGCGATGCCGCCGATCTTGGCGACGAGTTTCTTGTCACCCAATTCGAGGGTGAACTCCTTCATACCGGAAGGCATGGACATAGAGGGGGTTGGGAGAAAATTGTCTTCCCAGCCGCTCCGGGGATGCACAGGTCAGGCTCCTCGCTGCGAGGCTACTGGCACGTACATCACGGGATGCGAACGGAAAGCGCGAAAGAACATGGGAATGATAGCGATTTTCAGCGCAAAAAGCGAGGAATTCGGCGAACGGGAGGCACGTGCGCGATGCACAGCGAATTTGACATTCGTTTGGGCATCCGCAGAATGCCCCGGTCGCTCTCTTCCATAAACGGTCACCATTTCGAAAGGAGTTCTTCGTGCCTGCCCAACTTTTTCGGATCGTCCTCAGGGACATTCCGGATCCGCGTGGCGCGGACAAGCCCCCGCTCTTCCGTCGCGGCCAAAAGCTGACGAGCAAAAAGAGGCCGCGGGCGATTCCGCCGGATTGCTGCACCCCCCGGATGCGGGGGAAAGCGTCGGATTTTTTTCTCATCGACTCGTTCGATGCGATCAATTTCAAACACTTCACCCTCATCCGCGTGGGAAGCCCCGACGACAAGTCGCCGCGCATCTCGCGCGACCACCTTGACGTGTACGGCCCCGAACTCGGTGACGAACGACGCCACGCGATCGTCGTCCGGCTACGGCCGGACCATAGCGGCATGTTCGTCCAAGAACACATCCACGCGTGACCGGTTACGGGAGCGATATTGAACGCCGCAGGCCGCACCAGGCCCGCGGCGTTTCGCTATGCATTGAGATGCCAATCTTTCTTTTGATAAGCGGAGAACCCAATATTTGACATATATTATTTATATTGAAATAATATTATTGTTGTTCCATCAGTTCATAGGCCCTTTTGGAGAGAAAAAATGTTTGGAATTCTCACGCGCGATGTCGGCGATGAGGTCGATGTATTGCGACGAGGTACGTGGCTGAACAATGGGGAAGGGACTCACCATCTCCTTCTTCCGGAGGTTCTCGCTGCCGGTGGCATCTTACTTGGAAGGAGATTCCTATCGTTCGAATGGATAAAAGTCGACGGTGAGGGTGATGAAGATTTCTTCGCTAGTTTCCGCTGCCTGTTGCCACTGTCGTGCGTGCAAGTGGTTGATGACAAAGATGCCGGTGGAGATTTATACCTAGCAGAGAAAACGGATTCGCAGGACAATCTCGTCTTACAGCCCGTCTTCGAAAGAGAGGAAGATCCTCCACCGACTATTTGCGTACCCTTCACGTTAGTTGACCGATTGGAATGGCGTGATGCGGGAGGACTGCAGGTTGCGATTCTAAAAAAGAACGGCGAACGCTACGAGATAGTCGATACCTACAGATGGGGTGAATAACAACTAGGGCCTTTGACCCGGGATAACAGAGCGGTCGTGCACCCTGCCGTGTACGAAAAGAGCCCTGCACAACTGCAGAGCTCTTCAAGCTGCGTGGATATTTTCAGCGCTTGAGACCGTGGGCTTCCAGGACTTCCTGGTACACCGTCGGCTTGTTCATCTTCAAGTACATGAGGAGCTTGCGGCGCTGCGCGACCATGCCGAGCAGGCCCTTGCGGGCGTCGTTGTCCTTCTTGTGCTCCTGGAGGTGCTTCGTCACCTGGTCGATGCGGCTCGTCAGGATGGCGATCTGGACCTGCGCGGAACCGGTGTCCTTCGCGTGGTCCTGGTGCTTCTTGATCAGGTTCTTCTTCTTCGTGCGCTTCAGCGGCATGTGGGAGTGGGAACAGGACGAAAAGAAT